>CAZIHC010000305.1:0-2966 GCA_964538605.1 uncultured Herbinix sp.
AACAGATAGAATCAATTCTTATATCAACCTATAAGAATTTCACATTATATATCGTGGATGACGGTTCAAAGGATTCTACGACTGAAATTTTAAACCGATACAAAAAGCAGTATCCGGATATAATCCAAATAAGCCAAAACGAAACAAACTTAGGGGTCACACTGAACTTTTTAAATGCAATTAATAATACAACTTCAGATTATATTATGCTTTGCGATCAGGACGATGTATGGAAGAAGGACAAAATAGCAAAGACTCTGCAAAGAATGAAGCAGATGGAGGTTCAGTTCGGAAAAGATATGCCGGTTGCTGTTTTTACGGATGCCTATGTTACCGACAGTAAATTAAACATTATTCATGAATCGTTTTTCAAATCGGGAAGATTAAATCCAAGACTTACGGATTTGCCTCATTTACTTATGGAGAATAAATTAATAGGCTGTACCGTAATGATAAACGGAGCATTAAGAAAGATACTGCAAAGCAAACCCCTCCCTAAAAACGCCAGATTCCATGACGGATGGCTGGGGCTTATTGCTGCATCTTTTGGAAAGATCAGTTTTATATCGGAACCCACCTTATATTATCGCCAGCATGAAGCAAATGTGGTCGGAAACAGGGGATTTCTTATGTATGTACTAGACCGGATCGGTAATATAAGGAAGCAGAAAAAAGCTATTGAGGCTTTACAGATGCAGGCCAAGGAGTTTGCAGAATTATACAGGGATTATCTGGACAATAAAAAACTGGAACTGATTTTGAGGTTTTCAAACTTAAGTAAAGAAGGTTTTTTAAGAAGAAGACTTTTAATAATAAAATACGGTTATTTAAAATCAGGTATTGTACGAAATATAGGTCTTATAATTATTGTATAATCCGTGTATTATTATACACAAAATCTGCATAAAAATTTTACTGTTTATGCTTGACAAACAAATGTGTTCCTGTTACAATACATTCAATTCAAATGATATTGATACTAACAGCACTAGCCCCTATACAGTTGTACTGTGGTGTTGGGGCTATTCTTATAAAGTTGCGGCTGTATATGCATAGTTCAATTACAGGTACAAGATATATTTGTACATAGGGAAGGAGAATACAATGAAGCGGATGATATTATCAATTCTGGTAGAGAATACCGCCGGAGTATTAAGCCGTGTTGCCGGACTGTTCAGCAGAAGAGGCTATAACATTGACAGCTTAAGCGTCGGTGAAACCCATGATCCTGCCATTTCAAGAATGACCGTAATGGTTCACGGGGACGACCAGATACTTGATCAGATCAGAAAGCAGCTTCAGAAACTTGAGGATGTCATCGAAATTAAGGAGCTTATAAGCGGTGAATCGGTTATTAGGGAGTTGATTCTGGTAAAGGTTAAAGCCATAGGAGAAGAACGGCAGTCTGTCATCTCCATAGCGGATATATTCAGGGCCAAAATCGTTGATGTGGCTTTGGAATCTCTTATGATTGAATTAACCGGAAATCAAAATAAGATAGATGCTTTTATAAAATTGCTGGAGCCGTTTACTATTTTGGAACTGGTACGTACCGGTATAACCGGACTTCCGAGGGGTTCCGGAGATATAGCCGATTTTGATGATTAATGATTATAGATAACGATTTTAAGATTAGTATAATTAATGTATAGTTTGACATAAATAATGTTTAATCATTTAGATTTGATAGATTTGATGCTAAGTATTGATTTTGATTAAATAATTATCATAATATAAACCCTTAAAAATGGAGGAAATGTTATGGCAAAGATCTATTATCAACAGGATTGCAATTTGGCACTATTGGAAGGCAAAACAATAGCCATAATAGGCTATGGAAGCCAGGGTCATGCCCATGCTCTTAATCTTAAAGATTCCGGATTAAAAGTTATTATCGGCCTGTATGAAGGTAGCAAATCATGGGCTAAGGCAGAGGCTGCAGGTTTTGAAGTATACACCGCTGCCGAAGCCGCAAAGAGAGCAGATATTATCATGATTTTAATTAATGACGAAAAGCAGGCCAAACTTTATAAAGAATCTATCGAACCTAACCTTAAGCCCGGAAATGCTTTGATGTTTGCACACGGTTTCTGTATACATTTCGGCCAGATCATCCCGCCTAAAGATGTCGATGTAATGATGGTGGCACCTAAAGGACCCGGTCATACCGTAAGAAGCCAGTACCTGGAAGGTCAGGGTGTACCTTGTCTTATGGCAGTTCATCAGGATGCCACAGGAAAAGCAAAAGATCTGGCTTTGGCATATGCCTTAGGTATAGGCGGAGCAAGAGCAGGTGTGCTTGAGACAACATTCAGAGAGGAAACAGAAACAGATCTTTTCGGTGAGCAGGCCGTACTGTGCGGCGGTGTTACAGCACTAATGAAGGCAGGTTTTGAGGTACTTGTAGAAGCCGGTTATGATCCTGCCAACGCTTACTTTGAATGTATTCATGAAATGAAATTAATTATTGATCTGATCAATGAAAGCGGCTTTGCCGGAATGAGATATTCCATATCCAATACGGCAGAATACGGTGATTACATAACCGGTCCCAAGATTATAACCGAAGAAACAAAGAATGCCATGAGAAAAGTCCTTAAAGATATTCAGGATGGAACATTTGCTAAGAACTGGCTCCTTGAAAACCAAATCGGCTGCCCTCACTTTAACGCAATGAGAAAGATTGAAGCTGAACATCCGCTGGAGAAAGTGGGAGCAGAGCTTCGGAATATGATGAGCTGGACAAAGAAGAAAAAATTATTGGATAACTAATGAAAAAAAAACGGTCGGTTTTACATAAAAATTAGTTTAAATAATAAACAATTAGCTTTAATAGGATAATAAAGTAAAACAGCTCAATTATGATTTTTATATTTATATAAAAAAAGTAATTGGGCTGTTTTATTAATGAAATTTTTGTAAATTGCAATATTAAATGCAACACCTATAGTGGAAATCATCCATAA
>CAZIHC010000306.1:0-2963 GCA_964538605.1 uncultured Herbinix sp.
GTAATTTAGCATGATTCAAACACATCATACCCCAACACTTGACAAAGAGCCAAAACAAAAAAGCCCTTATTACCTTACGGGTAATAAGGGCAAAAATCCTTGCTGATTAAAGAATATCTTTTTTTCTTGATCTATTAGCTTAAAATGCGTCTATTGACAGATTTAAAATAATATCATCTATCTTTTCCCTACGGCCTTTCTTACTAAAAGCCAGCATAACACAATGCAAACCGTTATAACGCCTGAGCATACCAACAGCAGATTATATGGATTAATTCCGTTAAATATAAATTGAATTGCTTTAAGAATAAATTTAGCTAAATTTCCGCCAAAAAACATTGAATCAAATATGGGAAGAAAGACAAATACTGTTGCGGGAACTCCTATGGAAACTATCAGTTTTAAAGTTTTATTCATTTTATAGTAGGCAACTCCGATAAAATATCCTGTCAATGTTACCGCCATATATACAAATATAGTTATAAAGATTGCTTCCAAATTAGATAAAACCTGATTTAACGATGCCATTCTGGCTTTAAAAGCCCTGTCGTAAAAGCCGTATATCTCAATATTTTCGGTTATATTAGTAAGTAAACTGCCGACAAGTATAATTATTCGATCTAAAACAGCCAAGGCAAAGCTCATGCCAAGTATTGTAATCAGCTTGCTTATAAACATTGTTTTTCTTGAAATACTGTTCTGAAGCATCATAAGGAAAATTTCCTTAAAAGATGATATGCCAACGATAAACAGGAAAATGCATGTTAAAAACTCATATCCGCCTAAAGTATAAGTTCCATTTCCTCTAAAAATCAATCCAAAAAAACTGTAATAGCAAAAAATGTCAGGTAATATCCCCGTGCCGCTTTCATATAATCATAAGCCTGATATTTTATAACACTTCTAACTCTCATTTTTTAGCCTCCTTTCTAATTTTCCGTAAGCTTAATAAATAATTTCTGCAGGTCTATTTTGGTTATTTCCAGTCCTTCAGGCAATTTTCCCTTCGGAATCTGGCCCATTATATAAACAGATTTGAAACCGCCGATAGTATCTATACCTATCACGTTCTTATCTGTAATAAATTCATCCACAAGGCTTGCCTTACCGGATACGGCATAACCATATGACATAAGCTCTTCTCTTGATTCGTCCTTGAGGACCTTTCCCTTTTTTATAATGATTATGTGCTCAATTACATTGGAAACTTCCTCAATCAAATGGGTAGACAATACATACGTGGAAGGCGTTTCACTGTATTTTTCCAGTACCAAACGGTAAAACATATCCCTGTGATTAGCATCAAGCCCAAGCTCAGGCTCATCTAAGAGAACATAGGGCGTGTTTACACTGAGAGCTATAATAATCTTAAAGATGGAATTATAGCCGGTGGATAAAGATTTCACTGTTTTATTTGTGTTAAGTTCGAACATATCGGCCAGTTTATTGGCATACTCCGTATCAAAATCAGGATAAAACTCTTTTGTCCAGCGGAAAATTTCTTTTATCTTCATACTTGCAGGATAAAAATTATTTTCGCTCATCATATAAATTTTTTTTTAGGGCTTCGTCATTTTCCTTAACAGGTATGCCGTCTATCAGAACCTCACCTGCATCCGGGAAAATGCGGTTAGTTATAATATTTAGCAGGGTGGTTTTCCCTGCCCCGTTTCTTCCGAGCAATCCGTAAATTTTATTTTCCTCAAAAGTAAAACTTACATGATCCAAAGCACATGTACTTCCGTAGTTTTTAGAAACATTTTTAATTTCTATACTCATGTCCATACCCTCTTTCCAACATATTAATAACCTCATCTTTAGAAATCTCTAAACGCTTGGCTTCATCAACCAATTTTCTGATAAAATTATCATAAAACTGTTCTTTCCTTTTTTCTTTCAACTTTTCAACCGCTCCGGCCGCAACAAACATTCCTATCCCCCTCTTTTTATATATGATTCCTTCTTCAACCAAAATATTTATTCCTTTTAAAGCAGTAGCTGGATTTATCCGATAGTTAACAGAAAACTCCGTTATAGACGGAATCTGGGTTTCTTCCGGAAATGCTCCCGATAAAATCGCATCTTCTATCCATTCTGCTATTTGAATAAATATAGGCCGTTCATCGTCAAAGTTTATCTGCAAATCCATGTCCTCCTTTCCATATTGGTTAATTACTAAACTAACTAACCATAATAGTATATCTTTATATATTATTTGTCAATACCTTCTTAAAATTTAATAATTTGGAATTGCCTCTATTGTTAAGCAGCTCATCTATGCTTTGAAAACAAAAAAAGAATGGGTTTATCGTCCCATTCTGCATAATAGAATTTAATCATCACAATATAAAAATTGTAGCTGCATTTAGTTACAAGTTATTAAATAATCCTTAAAAATTATTTTGAATTAAATTCTTTAGTATAATTATTTATACAATAATCTATAATTTTCATGGCCTCATCAGGTCCGCCAAATTCATTTACCGCCGTTTCCTTATTTTCCAGTTCCTTATAAACACTGAAAAAGTGGCGCATTTCACTAAATAAATGAGGCGGTAATTCGTTAATATTTTTATATACATTAAAGTTTGGATCGTTAAACGGAATGGCTATGATTTTTTCATCTCCCATTCCGTTGTCAATCATGTTCATAACCCCAATCGGATAACATCTTACCAATGTTAAAGGTTCTATTGATTCGGAACACAAAACCAGAACGTCCAGCGGATCCATATCGTCTCCGTAAGTTCTTGGTATAAAGCCGTAATTTGCGGGATAGTGGGTAGATGTATACAAAATACGGTCAAGGATAATCAAACCGGTTTCTTTGTCCAGTTCATACTTTTTTTTGCTTCCTTTTGATATTTCAATTACGGCCACAAAATCATCCGGCTTAATTCTGTCTGGATTAATATCGTGCCAAATATTTACCATGCAATCACCTGTACTTTCTGTTTATAAAT
>CAZIHC010000307.1:0-2947 GCA_964538605.1 uncultured Herbinix sp.
CTTTCATCTATATTCCGAAATAAAACACTTTTTTTAAATATGGGAAAATACTCTTCCAAGACTACTCCTCCTTAGTGATACACCAATTATATATCTGATACCTTGCTACGAAATCCTAAAAATTCTTTTTTATCTCAGCAAAAATGTTGCTATAGCTACACTTTCTTTCTCATGATTGTATTATACTCACCGTAGATTGAAGATGTCAACCAAAACATATTAAATTCAAAATAAATGTCAATAAGGAGAGGAATTATGGAAAACAAGATGTTTTGCTATCAATGTCAGGAAACAGCCGGATGTAAAGGATGCACCATGTTTGGTGTATGCGGCAAATCACCCGATTTGGCCAGAATGCAGGATTTACTGGTTTATGTAACAAAAGGGCTGAGCGCCGTTACAACAGCTTTGCGAACGCAAGGCGAAACTGTTTCGGCAGACATTAATCACTATATTACAATCAACCTTTTTACAACTATAACAAATGCCAATTTTGATGATGAGGTCTTCTACCAAAGAGTTTTTGAAACCTTGCGTATTAAGAATAAATTATTAGATAAGGTGGCCGATAAAAATAATCTTCCCGAAGCCGCCCTTTGGAATGCTTCAACCAGGGAAGAACTGGACGAAAAGTCCGTTAAAGTCGGTGTTCTTTCAACAAAGGATGAAGATATAAGAAGCTTAAGAGAATTGATTACTTACGGGCTAAAAGGTTTGGCTGCTTATATGAAACATGCCAACGAATTAAATTATGACAATGAAGAAATCAGTGCATTTATGCAGAAAGCTTTAGCTTCCACCTTAAATGACAATTTAACTGTAGATGAGCTTATAGCTCTTACTTTGGAAACCGGAAAAGTAGGAGTAGACGGCATGGCCCTTCTTGATTCGGCCAATACCGGAACATACGGAAATCCGGAAATAACTAAGGTTAATATCGGGGTAAGAAACAGGCCCGGAATCCTCATATCCGGCCATGATCTTAGAGATTTGGAGCAGCTTCTTGAGCAAACCAAAGATACGGGTATTGATGTATATACTCACTCCGAGATGCTTCCCGCCCATTACTATCCTGCTTTCAAGAAGTACGATCACTTTGTCGGCAACTACGGCAATGCATGGTGGAAGCAGAAAGAAGAGTTCGAAAGCTTCAACGGGCCTATACTTATGACCACCAACTGCGTTGTTCCTCCTGCGCCTTCGTATAAGCACAGGCTCTTTACTACCGGTGCTGCCGGAGTACCCGGATGCGTTCACATCGAAAGAGACGAAAACGGTTATAAAGACTTCTCCCCTATAATAGAAATGGCTAAGACCTGCCAGCCTCCTAAAGAAATTGAAAAAGGTGAAATCATCGGCGGCTTTGCCCATGCCCAGGTATTTGCCCTTGCCGATAAGGTAGTGGAGGCCGTAAAATCCGGTGCCATCCGCAAATTCTTTGTAATGGCAGGTTGTGACGGACGCCAGAAAGCAAGAAACTACTACACCGAATTTGCCAAAGCTCTGCCCAAGGATACCGTTATCTTAACCGCAGGCTGCGCCAAGTACAAATATAATAAATTAAATCTTGGAGATATCAACGGTATACCAAGAGTTCTTGACGCAGGCCAGTGCAACGACTCATACTCCCTGGCACTTATCGCCTTAAAGCTGAAAGAGGCCTTTGAGCTTACCGACATAAACGAGCTTCCCATTGCATTTAATATCGCATGGTATGAGCAGAAAGCGGTAATAGTTCTTCTTTCACTCCTGTACTTAGGGGTTAAGAACATACACTTAGGGCCTACCCTTCCTGCCTTCCTTTCACCCAATGTCGCCAAGGTACTAGTTGAAAACTTCGGTATAGCGGGAATCGGAACCGTAGAAGATGACATAAAGCTGTTTTTGGAGTAAAACTATGCAAACATCCCCCCTACTCCATTTAGCATAGAATAGGACAATTTAATTTACCTGCTAAGTTCAGACATAAAGGAGCGGCTGTTTTATGGGAATACACCCAAAAGCTGCTCCTTGTTGTCATTTAAATTATATTTACAAGTGTTATCGGTAATCATATTTTTTGCTTTTTTAGAATGGCAATAATAGTAATATAATTGATCAGCAATCAAAGGAGGTATCATGGACAGTATTAAGTTAATGATGGAAGAACACCAATATATACTCAGGATGCTAGCCGTTGTGCGAAAAGCCTGCATCGGTATAATGAACGGCAATGATGTTAATTTCGAGGATTTTGAGAAAATGATAGATTTTATCCGCAATTATTCCGATGCCCACCACCACGGCAAAGAAGAAAAGCTTTTGTTTAATGAAATGGTGGAACATCTGGGCCCTTTGGGAAGTAAATTAATAACCCATGGCATGCTGATTGAACATGACCTTGGCAGACTGTATATCCGGGAACTTGAAAGTGCTTTGGACCGGGTTAAAAAGGGCGATGCCGAAAGCCGAATAGACGTAATAGCCAATGCCATCAGCTATACACATCATTTGAAGCGACATATAGAAAAAGAAGACAGCGTTATATATACCTTTGCAAAAAACCGGCTTCCGGCGGAGATTTTAAATAAGGTTGATAATGATACCGATTCTTTCGAAGCAAATGCGAAAGAAAAAGGAATCCAGGACTACTATATATCGTTGCTTGATGAGCTGGAAAGGAAATATATAAATTAGTTTTATATACTTTTTATAATAAAAATTAATTTTAAATGTTTTTTAAACCGGCTTAACTTCCTTATTCACATATATTTATTAAGAGGCTGTTGCACTAGATTATGCAGCAGCCTCTTAATTTTATGTATTTGGTCCTAAAATTTTATTTTCAAAAAATCATTAATTTCAGGCAGAAAAACCTTTTTATTTCCAAAAATTATGTTACAATATATTTATGATTATAAAAAGTAAGGATTTTATATGCAACGCCTATTCAGGGGGAGATTTAATG
>CAZIHC010000308.1:0-2904 GCA_964538605.1 uncultured Herbinix sp.
CATATTTTGCTATATCCCTGACATATGGTTTATCCTCTATATCAAGCCTTTCATTTAATTCCACCAGTCCCTGGGAATGGGATAATCTGGTTGTGCTTCTTACAATAACAGGCGTATCATACTTTTCACTTAATTCAAATGCGAATTTAACAAACTCTTTCGCTTCTTGGCTGTCTGCAGGTTCCAGTACCGGTATTTTTGCTGCCCTTGCAATTGCTCTTGTATCCTGTTCATTTTGCGAACTGTAAAGGCCGGGATCGTCTGCTACTATTACTACCAGGCCTCCGTTAACACCGGTGTATGAAGCGGTAAACAAAGGGTCAGCGGCAACGTTTAATCCCACATGCTTCATTGATGCCAAAGCCCTGACTCCGCTTATGGATGCTCCTATGGCCACCTCCAGGGCTACCTTTTCATTGGGCGACCACTCCGAATATATTTCATCATACTTGACTATAGCTTCACTGATTTCCGTACTGGGCGTACCGGGATATGCGGCAGACACTTTACACCCTGCCTCATAAGCTCCCCGGGCAAAAGCCTCGTTGCCCAGCATCAATACTTTATCAGACACTTGTCTTCTCCTTTCTTATGTACCAATTTAACGTCATACGTTTTGCTTATATTATAATACATAAAAATGTTAAATTACACCTTTTTTCATCTTGATATTTACTTTTTTTGCATTTGCGTCAGGACATATTTTATATCTTTTAAATAAAACATTATCAATTGCCTTGGTTGCTTTCATTGCTATGTTTATTTACACATACATACTATATAATCTTAATTAATCTTACATTTTACGCAGGTCCGTAACACGCTTTGCTTTACCTTCGAATCGCTTAAGGCTTCTTGGCGCAACCAGTTTTACGGCAGCATCCAGGCCAAGCACAGTCCTAAGATTCGATTTTATTCTATTTTCCAGTTCGCCAAGTTTGGCATAAGAATCAAGCAGTGATTCGTCTGCCAGTTCAACCTTAATCTCCATAAAATCCAAATAATCTTTTCTGTCCACAACAATTTCGTAGTGGGCTCCGATTTCAGGCACCTTAAACAGCACTTCCTCAATCTGGCTTGGAAATACGTTAACACCTCTGATAATAAGCATATCGTCGGACCTTCCGGACAAACTTTCCATCCTGACCGTAGTCCTGCCGCACTTGCAGGGTTCATAAAAAAGCCTTGTAATATCTCTTGTCCGGTAGCGTATTAAAGGAAGAGCCTCTTTTGTTATACAGGTAATAACCAGTTCTCCCTTTTCTCCCGGCGGCAAGACTTCGCCCGTATCCGGATCGATAATTTCCGGAATAAAATGATCCTCATTAATATGCATACCGCATAATTCAAGACATTCGCCGGATACCCCCGGTCCCATAAGTTCACTCATGCCGTAATTTTGAGTGACCGTCATTTTGCTTCCCCAAAGCCTGTGCATTTCACTGCGCATGGCTTCGGTCATGCCTTCACCGCCAAAAAGGCCGATTCTTACATTTAAATCTTTTTCAGGGTCTAGCCCCATCTCCCTGGCAACTTCGGCAATATGCAAAGCATATGACGGTGTTGCTACAAGCAGGGTTGTCCCAAAATCCTGCATATACATAATCTGCTTCTGGGTATTACCCGCAGAAGCAGGGCATACAACAGCTCCTATATTTTCCAGACCATAGTGAAGGCCCAAAGCTCCTGTAAACATTCCGTATCCGAAGCAAATCTGGGCTATATCTTCCGAAGTGGCCCCTCCCATGCAGGCAATCCGGGATACGCATTCTGTCCAGATTTGCAGGTCTTTTCTTGTATAGCCTACTACGGTAGGCTTTCCTGTGGTACCTGAAGAAGCATGTATGCGCACCAGATCTTTTTTCGGTACCGTAAACAATCCGAAAGGATAATTATCCCTCAAATCCTGTTTCGTTGTAAACGGAAGTTTTCTAAGGTCCTTAAGTTCCATGATGTCCTCACAGCTGATACCTGCCTGCTCCATTTTCTTTCGGTATGCCGGAACCTTTTCATAAACCCGTTTTAAGGTTTCCTTAAGTCTTGTAAACTGAATATTTTCTATTTCCTGTCTTGGTAGCGTTTCCTCTTTCGCCCAAATCATTTTATTATCCCCTTACTATATTTTATAATAATCGTTATTTTCTTTATATTATATAACGCAATACAGTGACATTTGCATTTTTTCCGGAATATCTATTACAATTTTCCGTAATAACAATTACACTTTGGAATCAATAAAACTACTCCTGTACCGGTATGTAGCTTCCTTTGGTTTCTGTCTTTTGGTAGCACTTAAATATTGACTCTACTTTTTCCTTCTTCATTTTAGGAGTAAGGATACTGACAACCGGCACGACAATAAGTCCCGCAACCATAGCCAAAGCCCCGGCATTAATAGGAGAACTGATATAGCCGAAGATCATATTGGTGGTGGTAATTCCCACGCCGGTTGCAAAACTTGCCCATACCGCAGCTTTTGTAACCCCTTTCCAGTATATTCCGTATAAAAACGGTGCCAAAAATGCTCCTGCCAAAGCACCCCATGAAATTCCCATAAGCTGTGCTATAAAGACAGGCGGATTAAGAGCCAGAATAACCGAAAGCAATATAAAGAACAGAATTAATATTCTCATTATCCGGATCTGTTTTTTCTCACTTAAATCCTTATAGAATGTTCCCTTAATCAGATCTAAAGTAATTGTAGAACTGGATGTCAGCACAAGAGCCGATAAAGTTGACATAGATGCTGACAGCACCAAAACCACAACCATCCCAATCATAGCGTCCGGCAAAAATGACAGCATGCTTGGTATAATGGCATCATACATAACCTTGCCCTGGTCGTTATAAATAGCCGGATTGTCATACAGTCTTCCGAACCCCCCGATAAAATAGCACCCTCCT
>CAZIHC010000309.1:0-2901 GCA_964538605.1 uncultured Herbinix sp.
TTAAATTACATCAAGAATAAAAAAACTTTGTCAACAGATACTTTGATATCAGTTTTTTCTTCATTCAGCATGGCCTTAGGTCTTGTTATTTTGTCCAGGGGCGGAAACTTTTCAAAGTACTCAAGCTTACTGTTAGGTGACATATTAAGTATTACACCCAGGGAAATCGGACTTTTATGCATTGTCTTTATTGTTACTCTCTTATATTGGTTAGCCGGGTTTAATAAACTTCATTCTGTATCTATTAATACTTCTTTAGCAAAAAGTAAAAAAATCAATACAAACTTGATTGAAGCATCTTTTTGCATTTTAATTGCCGTGATTGTTATGCTTTCTATTAAATGGGTAGGTATACTGATTATAAACGCTTTACTGACCCTGCCCGCTGCCGCAAGCCGTAATATAGCGTCAAATATGAGAGAGTACCACCTGTTTTCATTGTTGATTTCAGTATTTTCGGGTATTACAGGCTTAATATTATCCTATTATCTGGGAACTGCCACCGGTCCTACGGTGGTTATAATAGCAGCATCGATATTCTTTATTACATTAATATTTGGTACAATTAAAAGTAAATAACATCGATAAGTAATGAAAGAATGAAAAAGATTCAATAAACAGTTTTTCTAGATTGTACTGGAAAAAGGGATTTTTTTAATGTAAAATTTAAAGCAGATAAAATATTCCGGTAAGCATAATTAATAAATAATTATAAAAATATTAGCGGTGCTTTTATAGAAAGAAATGTATAAAATTTAATGTTATTTATTAATAAATTAACATTTATATTATTAGAAAAATTCATTTATATTATTATTAAATTTTTATTTATTCTATGGAAATGAATAAATATTTATGCTATTATATTGCAAATGGATTATTGCAAGGCTGATAGAATGGGACATAATCCGGCATTGGAGGATTTATGGGTGAATCAAAATTTGTAAAATATTTAAAAATATTTATAAATTTAATAGTTGCCGTAGTTGTTGTTTTATGTTTGGTTATTATAGTCCCAAAACTGCTTGGTTTCTTTTTGCCTTTTGTAATAGGTTGGATTGTAGCAATGATTGCAAACCCCCTAGTAAAGTTTTTGGAAAGCAAGGTTAAGTTGCTTAGAAAACACAGCTCAGCAATAATTATTATCGTAGTTATTGCAGCCATAGTGGGAACTTTATATCTGATTGTATCGGTATTGATTAAAGAGAGCAAGCAGTTGGCAAAAGATCTGCCTGCTATAATAGAACAGGTTGAGGTACAGATTGATAATATCTCGGTAAAAATAAGGGATATAAATAATGATATGCCAAAACCGGTCCAGAAATTTGTTGACAATCTGTTGGACAGAATAAACAAGAATCTGATGAATTTTGAACCAAGCGGAGATTTGCTTACCTTCAGTGGAGCAAGCAACCTGGCACAGAATATCGCGGAATTTTTCCTGACATTTATAATAACCATATTGTCGGCATATTTCTTTATAATTAAAAGAGACGAGCTTATGGAAGGCTTCAGAAAGTTCTTACCGAACTCCGTAGTTGAGGGTTGGAATTTTATATATAATAACTTTACCAAGGCTGTCGGCGGTTATTTTAAAGCCCAGCTAAAAATTATGTTTGTTTTAACCGTTATAATGATAGTGGGATTTGAAATACTTAAGGTTTCATATTCCGTATTACTGGCACTAGGTATAGCTTTTCTCGATTTTCTTCCCGTATTCGGGACAGGAGCGGTGCTTTGGCCCTGGGCTTTGGTAGATATGCTTTCGGGCAACTATTTCAGAGCAATCGGATTGGTTATAATATATCTGATTTGCCAGATTACAAAGCAGGTATTGCAACCCAAAATGGTCGGGGACAGTATAGGAATCAGCCCGCTAAGTACATTGATATTTCTATATATCGGATATAAGCTATATGGGGTTATAGGTATGATTTTAGGTGTTCCGGTTGGAATGGTGATTGTAAACTTATACAGAGTGGGGATGTTCGACAGGCTTATACGAGGCTTTAAAATAATTATTCATGATATAAATGAATTCAGGAAATTTTAATCTATATTTTTCAAAAGTAATTACTACTAATGAGTTTATATAGATCATTTACTGTAGTAGAGCCATAAAAAGCCATAAGATGAGGAGTAGAGGAGTATGGAAATGAGTAATAAGTATGAAAATGAAGGGGTAATTACATCAGAGGAGATAAGGCAGATACTTGAAAAATACCGGATAGGAAAAAAACCTTTGGCCAAATTGCTTGGTTGGGGAGAAACTACAATAATTCGTTATATGGAAGGTGATATACCTACCAGCGAATATTCCAATAAGTTAAGGACTATTTTGGACAATCCTGAATATTATTATGATTTATTGATGAAGAGAAAGGATTGTCTTACAAATGTAGCTTTTAAAAAGAGCAAGAAAGCAGTTCTTTCAAAAATTATGGCATCCAAAATTTATGCGGTGGCGTACTATTTAATTGACAAAAGTGATGCTGAAGTTTGTCCAAGCTATATTCAGTATTTGCTATATTATGTTCAGGCCTTTTCTCTTGCTTTATATGATACGGAAATGTTTGAAGAAGAGTATGCAATTAATAATGAGAAAATGCCATACCTTAAATTATATCAAAGTATGAAGCGCTGTGGCATTCAGAAATTGGACTTAGGTGACGATTACCTGAATGAAGAGGAAAAGGAATTGATAGACGAAGTCTATGAGGCTTTTATGTGGTATGGGCCTAAAGCTTTAGAAGCTCTGATGAATTTTGAAAGAACTATGATGAAGGTATCTCTCGATAAGTTTAATTACAAAATTATATCGAAGGAAAGTATCAAGCAATATTTTAAGGATATTTGTATAAAATATGATATTAAATCTATAAAAGATATCAAAAAATATCC
>CAZIHC010000310.1:0-2889 GCA_964538605.1 uncultured Herbinix sp.
CTTAAATCTTATTTTTTGAATAGTCATATAATTGCGCACATAATTTATTTCCTCTTTTATGGAAATTGTATTTACATCTTTTCTTATGCTAAGGTGCATCAGATCGCCCAAAGCAACGGCAATGGAACTGATGTCCGGGATATGGTGCTTTATAGCCAGGAAATTGATGGTATCAAGAGTATTATACAGAAAATGCGGGTTGATTTGGGCCTGTAACGCCTGTAGTTCAGCCTCCTTCAGCTTTATTTCATTATAGTATTTTTCCCGGACAAGTGATGTTATTTTCTCTGCCATTTGGTTCAGCTCACGTGAAAGTACTCCAATTTCATCGGTTCTTTCCTCATAATCCCGTATCCGTACAGAGAGTTCACCCTTACCGTATTGAACAATGGTTGACACTATTTTTTTTATTGGTTTCGAAACATTCGAAGAAACAAGAATTGATATAAGTACCGAAATCAGGGAACATATTGCAAGGATTACAATGAATAAGTACTTTGTCGACTCGGAGTATTTCATCAGTTCTTTTTCGGGTACTGCAAACACCAGTTTCCATTCATTAATCGGAATAGTATTATATATCAGAACATATTTATTGCCATCAATATTATAGGTAATATTCCCCTGATTACTTTCATACAACAAGTCCCTTATTCCTGTATAAACTTCGTTTCTTGTGCCCAAAAGCCCTTTATCGCTATGCGATAATATAAAACCATTGCTGTCAATAATAAAACCAAAGGTGTTCTCTGTCATCTTGATTTTATTGTATATGTTAAATATGTAGTCCTCCCTTACTATTATTTCCAGCATTCCGACTTCGGCTCCCGTTTCCATATCCTTTAAAATAAGGGCAACACCAAGCATGTTCTTATTATACTCGGGGGATACACTGGACTTGATACTTATGTGGTTGGTAGGTATCCATATAAGCTTGTTATTATTTTCCCTGCATTTTTTATATTCATATGTTTCCTTGTAATCCAGGGATAAATCGGGGTAGATAAAATTATTATAAGTGTAAATATCCCCGCTTGCTGCAAACAGAAATGTAGCAGCATTCACATTAGTTGAAATCTTTTCATTTATTATCTCATTCAGCAGGTCAATTGAGCCAAATGAAGGCTCCTGCCTGCCCCCCAGTACCTTTTGTATTATTTTGTTCCTGTAAATAAGCTCGGCATTTGATGGCAGGCTCAAAAGAATTGTATCCAGATTGTTAGTGACCTGGTTGACCATGCTTACAAAATTATTTTTCACTTCAGTATTTGTGGTTTTAAGAATTCTGCTGTATGAAAAAACACCTAATATTGAAACAGGGATAACCATTGTGGATAACAGCAGGAGAATCAGTTTGGTTTTTATTTTTAAACTGTTGTATTTGTTTCTGATTTTATGCAACATATCATTCACCACTGTTTAAACTCTGAAGGAGTTTTTCCTGTCAGTTTTTTGAATGCCTGGCTGAAATATTTGGAATCGTTAAAACCAACCATTGTACAAACTTCATAAACTTTATACCTGGGATTCTGTAACAATATTTTTGCATTTTCTATCCGAACCTTAGTCAGGAAGTTTAAAAATGTAGTCTTGTAATACTTCCGGAACAGCCGGCTCAAATGGCCGGGGCTGATATAAAAACGCTCTGCAACACTTTCAAGGGATAAATCATTGAAAAAATTTCTTTTTATATAGGCTGCAATTCTGTCTATGAGCACACCGCCATCACTAATACCTTCAGAATTAAGAAACATACATAGATTCTTAATAAAATCCTTTACAATACGGAATGTATCATTCACGTCTTTAGAATTTATTATATTTTCGTAAGCCTTTTGCATATCTATATGACCGGTCAGTAAATCCCGTCCACAGCAAAATATCGCATAATTAATCAATTCTATGGCAATGCCCTTTGCATATGATAATGTTTTATCCAGGCATTTCTGAAAGACATCATCAATATCTCTCATAAGCGCCTGTGAATCAGTATTTTGTATATGCTCCTTGAAATTTGGATTCAGCAGCTTCATCAGACCTTCTTTATCGGTATCTTCAACGGGCAGCATATTCTGCTTCTCGGCATCACATTGTTCCAAAGCTTCAAGATACATATTTTTCAGATTCTCTATTTTCCTGTCGGTGCGGGAACAACCAAAGGCAGTATCGAACGGTGTAATCTCCTTTAAGTGCAATCTTAAATCATGTATCAGATTCTCTACAGTTTGTGAAAAATATTCATAGGAAATATGGCTGCAGTTTGTACTGAAATACAGAAGGATTTTATCTTTTTCATACTGTACAAGCACATCAATACTTTTGTCAAATTCAGTTGTTTTTAAGAGCTCCTCTATATATTTTATATATTGAACAATATAATCGTTCTTGTTAATTAAATCTTTTGAGTAATTATATATTTGAATAATGACTATTTTATGCAGGTATTTGCTTTTGCAGGTATCTTCCAATGCATTTTTTATCCTGTTTGGATCAGAAATGCGGTCAAATATTAAACTGTCAATAAGAGCCTGCCTGTTACTTTGTTCTATTATGGCTTTTGACTTATTAAAAAGAATATCTAACCTGTTTTGCTCATCTATACTCTTTGCCGCTTTTTTAATGGATTCTTCCAGTTCATCCAGTTTGGTTGGTTTCAGAAGATACTCGGTTACTCCGAAGCGCATTGCATTCTGGGCATATTTGAAATCATCGTACCCCGAAAGAATAATTACATAAATACCCCTTTTATTGTTATAAATCCATTCTGCCAGCTCCAGGCCGCTCATGCCTGGCATTTTAATGTCGGTAATTACTATATCAATCCCGTTTGCCTTTATTATTTCTATTGCCTCAAGTCCATTTCTGGCTAAAATCGGCCTGTGGCATTTC
>CAZIHC010000311.1:0-2887 GCA_964538605.1 uncultured Herbinix sp.
TTGAGAATCCCTGCTTACAGGATACACACTTGATTTACCGTCACACGGAGCTATCAGGTGGTTCGGATTTCGGTCAATTAACCTTCGCCCCTTTTTTATCTTTCTTGTAAAGAAATCATTGTAAGAATAATATGTACGGTCCTCAAATTCATTCATATCGATTTTATATTTTTTAATAAATAAAGGAATAAACATTCTTGAAAAAGGGCTGTTCATCACTATTTCCGACAGGTTTGTAACCCAAGGATTTATCAATTGTTTTAATATAATTCTTCCAACTTTATTTTTATATAAAAATTTTAATATTTTATTTTGTGCATCATCCTGCTTATATTTATTGCCTTTGCGGTCCATGCATTCCATCCGGATGTGCCTCCTATTCGAATAATTCTTCCATCAATGCTTTTTCTTTGACTACCTTATGTTTGATTCTGTAATCCGAATAAAGCAAAATGACTGAAACTATTGCTGCCACAATTATAACCATGGCAATAAGCTGTTTATTTGAAGGCTTTTTTAATTTGAAATTGGTAATAAACAATGTGGCTACAACGAAAAGCATGGCCAGCAAAACCCATTTGAATGCGTTTTCAGAAATAATAAAACTAAAAAGAAACACAATAGGAAGGATTATTGTTATCGATGTTATGGGAAGTCCGTGATAATATTTATTGGCCCCGTCCTCCTTCATTTGCCTGTTTGTTTCGAGGACATTAAAAAATGCAAGTCTTATAACTGAGCAAACACAATAATATCCGATAACAATACCGCCAAGTATTCCTCTTACGCCCAAAATATAGCACAGGATTGTCGGAAAAACACCAAAGCAAATCACATCACATAAAGAATCTATCTGAACACCGAATAATTTCTGATCAAAGGTCCGATTTTTCTTTGTCCTTGCCACTTTTCCGTCCAGCATATCACATAGACCAGATAAAGCCAAACAGACAATAGCAGTTCTAAATCTCCCGTTTATTGCCTGAGTAATTCCAAACACTGAAAATAATAAACTTAAATATGTAAGTACAACCGTATAATCATAAAACCCTATCATTTCTGCATTTTCCTTTCACTTATTCTTCCAATTGTAAAAAATGCTACTACTGTAAATATGGCACTAAGAATCAGTTCTGTATAAAAACTAAGCCCCCTGCTTACTACCATAGCCGGTAGCGTCATACTATTGAAAACCGGCTCAAAAACCGTTAAAAACATTTTCTCACTGATACCCATTCCTCCGGGAAGCGGAAGCATATCAACTGCAACTGATATCATGCCTTGTAAAATAACAATAGTTGTAAAACCTGAGTCTTTAAGTCCGAACGACTGATATGTAAGATACGTTACATAAAATATCATTAATCTCTGAATTACCGTAAGTATAAAAACATTGAATGTAACTATTTTGTGTGTCCGGAAATAATAAGCCACATCCTTATATTGCTCCATTGCTTTTTCTATTTTCGCCAAGTATTTCTCTTTTTTACGAATTAACCGTATCTTTCCTAAAAGTTCTACCAAAAATGTGAGTTGCTTTTTTGCAAGTGTCGGATGAAATACAAGCACCAGCATAAAAACCACAAATACCATATTTATTAATAATCCAAAATAGCAAAAACCTATTACAGGCTCCAGATATCCTATTATTCTGCCTGGCCTGAAAATAAGAACAGCGGATCCCAATATAACTAATACCATTTTATATGTAATAGTAACAATCATTAAGATTAATGTAGATATGGGTAATGGAATCTTATCCTTTTTCATCAGATAAATCTGGGCAGGCTGTCCTCCCGTTGCAGACGGGGTTATGCAGCTAAAGAAAAATCCCGTAAAGGAATATAAAATACAATGGGAAACTTTTACTTTCTGCCTGATTGATTGCATCATATAATATATTATAATAGATTCGGTGCAAATAAAAAAGATTACAAATAAAATTGCCACCAGCCAATATACGGTATTTGCATCTTTAATTGTCTCTATTATACCGCTTAAATCCTGATTATGAAATATGTAATAAAAAGTAATAGAGAAAATAGCAATAAAAAATATTAAGTTAGCCAAAATTTTCCGTCCGTTCATCATATAAGTCGTCTCCAAAAATCTTTTGATTTATAATAATAAACATTTTCTCAAAATACAAGTATAATTGTGTATGCCTTGCAAAAAAGTAACAAAGTTCGGCCAGTAATATACCTCCGGCCGCATCTATAAGGTAATGCTGCTTTGTAAATTGTGTTGATAAACACACCGATATTGCAAATACACAGGAAAAAACCTTATACCAAAGGGGAATTTTTTTGCTTTTTCTGATGCCTACAAAACAAAACCAGCTCATCAGACAGTGCAAAGAGGGAAAAAGATTTACTGGCATATCAACGTAATAAACAAATTTCATTAAAATACTAAATATATCATTTCCTGTTACAGCGGGACGTACATTCGTTGTCGGTAAAGCTATAAAAAAGATACCGCAAATCAGTTTTGCAGATATATCTGCAAATACAAACCGAAACCATAGCTCTTTTCCTTCACGGCTTATCAGTATATAATTAACAGCCCAGAAAATATAGCAACCGAGATATATTACCACCCATTCTTTAACAAAGGGTATTTTGTTATCCAGCCATGAAGTAAAATCGTAATGATATTTATCCTTCATTAAAAGTTGTGTTCCCCAATAAACAAAGCATTTTACAAAAAAACACGCAATAAGTGAAAAAAACCCGTATTCCGGTATCCATAAACCAAATGTTTTTCCATATCTTTGCCTAATTCTTAATTTGCTCATAATTCATACCATAACCCAATTTTTATATTGTCATAAATATAACAAAAACTTACATCAAATTCAATATTTATGTTTCCGGTTTCAAATTTT
>CAZIHC010000312.1:0-2875 GCA_964538605.1 uncultured Herbinix sp.
TTGCATCCTCTTTTTTCATTCCTTTAAGAGCGGCTATGTACCACATAAAACGCTCAACCGTAAAGTTCGGGTAAAGCCCGGGATACTGCGGCATAAAACCGATCTTCTCGCGGAAACGCACACCCATTTTCAGGACATTTTCGGCATTACCGCTCCCGTCGTCATACAGGATTTCTCCCGAGTCGGCTTTTAGGTTGTCGGTGATGATGTTCATAAGCGTGGATTTGCCGCTACCGTTCGGGCCGAGAAGTGCGTATATGCCGGGCTCAAGCGTTGCCGTGAAATTGCTTAACGCAAGAGTTGAGCCGTATGATTTAGATATGCCTTTGATTATAAGCTTCATCACATAACCTCTAATATCAAAGTAAAGGATTTTTCACCTTGACCAGCTACGGGCTGCGCGCGCCGCAGCTATAGCGCATATAAGCGTCGTTGCAATTACTGTGACGATGAGCCCTCCCCAATCGCTTGCACCTTCTATTGAAACTAACACAAACGGAGTCGCGCGCGAAAACGCGATGTAATCGACAAACTCAAATATTTTCAGCCCGAGTGCGGACAACATAGCGGGGAATAGCATAACCGGTACCGTCACAGCGAGTACAACAATGCTTTTTTTCAGCACTTCGGAAAGCGCGCAGACCAGACTCGCAAGCGCAAGCGCGGCAAATATACGCAGTGTGAAATATACCGCAAGATAAGCTCCGATAGTAATAGGCGTGTCTATGTTTTGAAATGCCTCAATTGAAACAAGCGGCGAAGATGCGAGCGGCAGCTCGTAATTATGCGCGACAAATAATATGTCGATACCGCACCAAATAACCGCTAATAATACCGTTACTACCAGCGCCGTGAGTAGTTTTGCGTTAAAGGTTGGGCTGCGTCCCTTCCGCGTGACCCGCAAAATCTGTGCGAAGCTGCCGGATGACGAGCGCGAGGAATGTTCGTCGGCAAAACTCCCGGCAAAAAGCAGCGCAATTGCTGCATACAGCGTGAAATCAAACCCCGAGAAAAACAGCTCTCGCCAGCCTGTATCATAGACAAAATGCGCATTGAGCCCTTTTTCGGTTTTTATGCGGTCGATGTAAGATGCGTGCAGCTCGATAATTTTAAAATGGTCATCACGGCTTAATGCATAGTTGTATTTTGTTATATAGTCGTAGTATTCTTCATAGGTTACCTCGTCGTTTATGTATTTTTGCTGCATCTCCTCTTTTCGGGACAGAATATCGTTAATCATCGCGCGCTCGTCGGCAATAAACCGGCGTTTTTCGTCAGTTATAGGGCCGGCGAGCTTTGTCATGTACTCTTTATGTATAAAAAGCAAGCGCTGTATTGGCAGCAAGCAATACGGTTAAGAAAATCCAAAGGAAACGCGTGCCTAAAAGCTTTTGCAGCTCGTAGCCTATAAGTTTCATACGTGGCCTCTAAATTTATTAGTCATCCGGTAACGCCGTCAATAATTCAAATTTTCTTTGCCGTAATATTGATTCTATAATATTATTCTTCTTTATAAATGTAATATATTGCTCCTGTTTTAAGATTTATTCTAATAAAATCATATGGTCTTATTCTTATTGATTCATAAAGCGTATTATTTTGTTCATCATAATAACCATAGTTTGCGTATAAATATATTCCGTCGACTATAAAGCGTCCAATATAATAATTTTTCATGTTTTGGGGGAACGAATAAACTAAAACTGCATTACCGCCTTGCTTGGGGACACGGTAAACATTGCTGTCGGGAATTTCAATATTATTTCCGAATTTGTCTTTTCCAACTACTATTTTTTCATTTTTTCTATAATAAATGTATTTTTCTGTACTGCATATATAGCCTACATTATCATCGCAAAGCTTAGTTGGATTATTGCCATCCATATCAAATCGAATCAATGAATTTGTACCGTTTTCGTTGCGAACCAATACATAAAAATATACACCGTCGGTTATGAGATCTACTGAATCATTCTTATAAATATAATGAGGTGTTGAAAAGTCGCTTAATGAATAATAGTATAAACCCACCCCGCTTACCAGATATATTCGGTCATTGTTTATAAAAGCTATTCCTGAGGGAGTGCTACCAAGAAATATTAAACTTTCAATATTGAAATTATCCAAGTTTTGTCTACAAATTTCAAATGTATGGTTCCCATTTTCGTCTGTAAGTGTATTTAAATAATATAAATAGTTTCCATGGTAATATTTGCTCTCTATTAAAACACCATCCGGTATGTTTCGAATAACCTTTAATTTACGATTTTCTATATCATACATAACAAAACGTCCTATATTAACGGTTTCCGGTTCACTGAATATGTCTTTTTTTGTAGAAAAATAATTTTGGGTGTAAAAAATTTTGTTATTATATATGTGAAATCCATATGGTATTATACCAAAAAAAGGACAGGCTTCGTTAGAATGAGAACATAAAGGATCATCGCACAGTGAAGTAACATTTCCTGTTCTAATATCGTACCGGTATACCATTCCATGAGCTGATAAATATAGTAAGTCATCGTAATATTGTAAAGAACCCAATGAATATAATTCGCCTGATTGGTCGTTTGTTGCTTTGTCACTGTTTGGCGTTTGAATTAATGTGAGGTAATGATTGTGTTGAATTAACATTAATTAATTCATCAGGTGATACTTCAATAATTTTATTATTGCAGGATATAGGTGTTAATATTAGTAAAACAAGTAGTACGATTTGTATATATTTTTTCATAACTTTGTACCATTACAAATTTAAATTTTTATATATTTCATATTGTAGATGGTGCGAAAGCATAAATACGCCGATAAAACTTCACAAAACAAGGAATAGGGTAAGATAAATATGAAACTAATCATTAACGGAATAACT
>CAZIHC010000313.1:0-2849 GCA_964538605.1 uncultured Herbinix sp.
CATTACTACATTCGCTACTAATATACAGGAAGAAACTGGAAAGAGACCTAACAGGCTGGTTATTGGTCAAAGAGTGTTTGATGCTCTTAAGAATCACCTGGATATTCTTGACAGGATTAAATATACTCAGAAAGGTATTGTAACAACTGACTTGCTGGCTTCCTTGTTTGAAGTTGATCAGGTTCTTGTAGCCGGTGCTATTAAAAACTCTGCGGCTAAAGGATTGCCCGCTGATATGGAATTCATTTTTGGTAACAATGCATTGCTGTGCTACACTGTAGATCGTCCAAGCTTGAAGAAACCCACCGCCGGTTATATATTTGCATGGAAAGGTCTATTAGGAGCTAACGCTTTTGGTGGTAGAATTTTGCGTATTCCGATGCCGTGGCTGGGTCTTGGCACCGAAAGAATTGAAGGTGAGATGTCTTGGGACATGAAAGTCATTGCTAAAGACCTCGGCTGCTTCATGCACGGGGTGGTATCTTAATGGCTACTAGATTTAAGGTAGCGCGAAAGTGGGTTAAATGGAAAGGAAGGGTCTATTACGAAGGGGAGTTGATGCCTCCTAATTTTACCGAAAAGGATAAATACAGGAACATTTATTCACGTAGGCTCATCGAAGTAGAAATACCTGATGAGCCTGCTCCCCTATCTACTAATAATGCGACACAGCCTAAACAACAAATTAAACAGCAAGAACAACAAAAAGAGGCTGTACAGGGTTTACGAGTTATAAAGGAGGTTGAAAAGGAAAATAAAACCTCAATAAGTCACACTGCGGCAGCCTCTGTAAAACCACTTTCCGGAAGTAAACCCGCTCCGCACAAATCTTCATCAACTGGTACGAAAGCCACCGTTAAAGCTCCTCAAAAATAGGAGGTGGTGTTATGGCTTGGACTTATAAACTAGAAGAACTAAAAGATAAGAAATTATATCAAGTACGTTATACTATTGGAGATGTAGATGAAAATGATCCGTTATTACAAGATGAAGAAATAAATTTTGAATTAGAAATGGCTAAAGATGATGTTTTAACAGCGGCCATATCTTGCTGTGAAAAAATTGCGGCCCGATTTGCTAAAAAAGTTAAATTTACGTTAGGACCACATTCAGTGGATATGGCTGAAAGAGCTCGTGAGTATAAGGCATTAGCTGAAGAGTTACGTAAGAAGAAATTGAGATATTCAGCAATGCCTTTAGCAACACTTCCGAAAAGTCATGTTTTTGATATTGGTATGATGAATACCACTTTTTGATTATGAGCATTAAGGAAGTGGTATCATGGAACAATATGTAAAACATATGATGTTAAAACATGCTGTGAAAGTATGGAAATTACAAAGAATTGATGGAGCGGGTGATAGAATATATTCAGAAGAACCTATTGAAATGTCTGGATATTTTGTAGGTCAAACATCATTAATAATGACAGGAGTTGGTGAACAAAAATTAAGTTCTGGATATATCATTTTAGATGCGGAAGATTTTAAACAAGTCAGTGTAGGAGATTTAATTGAAACAAATGATACACCGGGAAAACTTCCTGTTATTCATGTTAGACCTTATTACAGATATTCAGGTATTTTAGATTATGGGTTGGTGTTTTTAAGATGATAAAGGCTGAAATTGAAATAAAACAGGCTTCTGTTAATGAAACAGTTAATAATTTAAAAGGATTACGTCCTTTAGTATTAAATGCAGGCGTTGATGGTATAGGGTATATACAAGAAGACATTTATAAAACTGCGAGACTTTTATGTCCTGTATACACAGGAACTTTACGAAGTACCCTTTATATGGAACAAGATATTGAAGGTGATAAAATTAGAGCAATTGTAGCTCATCCTAACCGTGGAAGTCCTTATGATAGAAAGAATTTTGTATCTGGAAAAATGGCCTCTACGTATGCTAGGGAAAGACATGAGTCTCCTATAACACGAAGTGAGGCGCGTGCAGCAGGTGGTACGTGGAAGTGGTTAGAGAAAGCGGTTAAACAAAATAAATTTTTGTTTTTACCTACTTTAGCAGAATATATTAAAGCGGCTTTAGAAGGCCTTCCTTATGAAGCTGCTGAACAAGCTATTAGAGCATATACTATTCAATTTTATGAACAAAGGGCGGCTTCACAACAGGCACGTAAAGAAAAATTGCGTCAATGGAGAGCTGAAAGACGTCGTCAAAAAGGTTATACTGATGAAGATTTTGCTAAATGGAAAGAACAAAGACGTCGTCTTCGTGGAGATTATCGTGGTGCATCTGAAAGCGATTATGAACATATGCGTACAGTAGTGGAAAAAGCGCATAAATCAATGGAAGAATATGAGAAAAGGAGAAAGAAGTAATTAAAATTCATTGTAGGGAGGTGATAATTTTTGGCTACACTCCTTGAAGATTTAGTGCAATGGATTGTAGATAATGGATTATGTGAAGGCGACGGAATAGATATATTCCGCGATTATTTGCCGGATACACCAGATAAACTTATATGTTTAATTAAATATGATTCTGACCTCCCTACCACAAAATTTAATCAGAGTTGTGTATATTATATACAAGTAGTGTGTCGTGATGTTACAGCATCCGGCGCATTACAAAAAGCAACACAAATATTTAATTTATTTCATCGAGTAAATGAAAATGTAACAGATTTGCCTAATGGTCGATGGGCTCTTATTTATCCAAGACAAGCGCCGTTTAAAATAGACGAAGACGAAAAACGTCGCGTCTATTATGGTTTCAATGTAGTTATTACAACAAGTGTAAATTAAGAAAGGAAGGTGTATGCGTAATGCCTGGAGTACAAATAGGTTTAAGAGATGTTTATTATGCCATTATGACATATGATGGTA
>CAZIHC010000314.1:0-2816 GCA_964538605.1 uncultured Herbinix sp.
ACTTCATAAATGGGAGTTTTTATATTGCTGGCACTCTCCCCTTTTGTACCGTAATCGAGATCGGGTGTAAGGTGTTCAAGTAAAATACCTGCAATGCGTTTTTCAAGGATATGATATGCGGCTTTCTGCAGGTTGCCGTCGATAGTCAGGTACAAGTCGTTGCCCGCAAGCGGATCTTTTCTGTCCACAACCCCGATTACTTTCCCGTTTTCGTTAACGGTGACTATTTCGCTGCCTTTTGATCCTCTTAGATATTCTTCAAATTCTTTTTCAATGCCGGTTTTACCGACAATATCCGTAGAATTGTAATAATCTTCGCCTACTTCGGAGTTTAGTTTATCCAGTTCTTCGGCGTTAATAAGGCCTGTGTAACCAAGCATATGGGCAAAGTATAAACTGTCATGATATACCCTTTTTGTCTCCTGCTTTATCTGGACACCGGGAAGATCTGCGATATTTTCCATAATCATAGCCACTGTGCCTTCGGAAACATTGGATGCCACCGTAATCTGATTATATTTGGGGTAATTGTTAAACAAGGCATAGCGGACACTCATAATTTTTAAGGTGTCCTCTATCGAATATTCGTCGGATATACCGAACATCGGATATTTCTTTGATCCGTCCTTTAAAAAATAGTAAACATCCTTTGCGGTGGCATTTTGCTGTTCTTCGGTTAGCTGATTATTTTCCAGAGCATAGGCATATACGTTCTTTTTAAAACGGGTTAGGGTCGAACCAGTTACGGTAAATTCAAATTCACCGTTTCCCGTATGGATAATATAAAAAGGGTTGTCCAAGGTATCCCCGTTTTTTTCTATAATTTGAATCAGCTTATAAATAACTGCGTTTCTCTGTTCATTGGATGTAATTTCTGAGGTATCTTCCATAACAACGGAATAAGATAAGGTATTGGAAGCCAAAAGCATTCCGTTACGGTCATAAATATTTCCCCTGGTACTTTTAATTTCCCTGCTGACCGTATTCTTATACTCATATTCTTCGGCATGGGTAGGGCCTTCCACTATCTGCAGGACAAATAACCGGTGAACAATGATGCCAAAAAGCACCATATATATAAGTGCGATAAGTAACAGTCTTGATTTAAATAAGCGTTTTATGGCATCAAGAAAAACGTCAAACAAGTTTATTCCTCCTCATTTTCATTCCGGTCCAGGCGATGGTTAATCATATGCAGCAGCTTGTACAAGATAACGGAAACTGCCACGGTATAAATAATTTCGGGAAGAATTTTTGCCCGCAAATAATACAGGAAATCCAGTCTACCCCGAATTAGAAACTCTAAAATATAATATAAAAACTGATATACAAAATCGGCTATAGCTATAAAAAAGAGGGGAAGCGTATAGTCGTCCCTGGAATATATTTTGTTGGCAAAGCCTGCCACATAACCGATAAGCATCATTAATAATGCATAAAGTCCAATCAGGCTTCCGTATTGGATATCCACCAATAGGCCGGAAAAAAAGCCGATTGCCATACCTGTTGTATTGCCTCTCATATAGGCTGTAGCCACAACAAGTATAATAAGCAGATTTGGCATGACATTTGCCAAACTTATAAACTGATATAATGAACTTTGCAAAACAAAACATATTATGATTTCAATGAAATATATTATAGCCCGTTTCAATATGCATACCTCTTTACTATTCGTTTATTGCTTCCTCGGGAGGTTCTTTAAGCAGAGGCTCTTTTAACTCCGTTATAATAAGAACCTCACTTAGCCTTTGAAAATCAACAGCCGGTGTAAGGTAAGCTGTTTTTGTCATGTTATTGGAATCAAGCTTTATATCACTGACATAACCTATTAAGATGCCCTGAAGGTATTTCGGACTTGTATGGGCTGTAACCACTTCATATCCGTCTTCTATTTCGGCATCTTTACTGATAAAACTTACACGGATTTTGCCGTCTTCCATTAATTTTAAGTCCCCCTGAACCAGGCAGGTGTCGGAAGTCTTTAAAAACATTCCCCAAACCGCACTTTTATCGTCGATTATGGCCCTGACTTTGGCATGATTATAATAACATTCGGTAATAATACCTACCAGGCCGTTGCCTGCCATAACGTTCATATCAACTGCCAGGCCGTCCTTGGTACCCTTGTCTATGGTAAAAACATTATACCAGTTGTCCGAATCCCTATCAATGATACGGGCAGCGACTTTGGGATAGTCCAGGTATTTTTGATCTAGTTCATACAATTTCCTAAGTTCGTCAAGTTCGTATTTGTTTTGCAAAAGCAGCTTATTCTCATAAGACAGTACGCTGACTTGTTCTTTCAGTTTTTTGTTTTCTTCGGTAAGTTCACGAATGCTTTTTAAAGTTTCAAGTTTGTCAGCAATATAAGTTCCAACGGTATTTATACCCTTCTGCATGGGTGTGATTACCGTGCCTACCGCATTTCTTACCGGATAAAACAGTTCGCCGAAGCGAAATGATAATGCAATCAGAATTACACACAGTATTATCCCTGCAATAAGTCCATGCTTAGGATTTAAACGAAAACTCTTCCTTCGCCTCATAGTTACTCCTAATTTTATAATTTATAATTTGATTCACTCATAAAAATAAATATATAAGCCATAAAAATATCATATAAATCCGGTTATAAACGTACCGTAGAAATCAAAGCTGAGATAATTAATTTGGTAACCTATTATAACTTAATCTACAAGAGTTTTGGGACGCAAGAAATTAGCCAAAGTCGAAAGCTTCGGTTCATCCATTATTCGGCATAGGCCTTTGGCCACCGTGTTTGCGGGGTCATCACAGATATTAACCTTAAGACC
>CAZIHC010000315.1:0-2802 GCA_964538605.1 uncultured Herbinix sp.
TGATTAGGGCATTTTTATTAATATTTGTTGCAGAAATAGGGGATAAGACTCAAATTCTGGCAATGGCTTTTGCCACAAGATTTCCTGTAAGAAAAGTACTTTTGGGGATAGGATTAGGAGCATTTCTAAACCATGGTCTGGCTGTCGTTTTGGGGAGTTATCTGTCCAAACTGGTTCCGATAAACACCATTCAAATGATTGCAGGGGCTGCGTTTGTTGGATTTGCTCTTTGGACGCTGAAGCCTGAGGATGAGGAAGAGGAAGAAGAGCCAAGAATACAATTAGGACCGACAGCAACGGTTGCCTTAGCTTTCTTTTTAGGTGAACTCGGTGATAAAACTCAATTGACGGCAATTACCCTGGCAGCTGATGCCAATTATCCATTCATGATTCTGGCGGGAACCGTTTCTGGCATGATAGCTACCGGAGCTTTGGGAATTATTATCGGTAAAAAATTGGGTGAAAAGATACCGGAACTGGGCATAAAATTACTGGCATCTTCCATTTTTATGTTCTTTGGACTTCAGAAGCTTTATAAAACAGTACCTGCTCAGTTTCTAAATGTATATATTATACTTCCGTTTATAAGCATATTAGCTCTGAGCGTATTCTGGATGGTAAATTCATTGATACGCAGAAGACGTGAAGGAATCCAATCTGAATTTATTGCCAAAGCAAAATTGCTTCATGATTATTATCTGCATATGGAAAAAGATCTGAACAATATTTGCTTGGGTACGGATTATTGTTGTGAATGCCAAGGTAATCAGTGTGCTGTCGGACGGTCAAAAAATATTGTAAATGCAGCTTTGTCTGATGAATTGTGGCATGAAATATCATTGGACGCGGAAGAGAATCATTTAGAAAAACCTTTCAGTAAAGAAAAAGTTTTAGATTGCTTAGTGGATACTCTTTGGTTGATTAGCACAGTTAAAGACGAAAAAAGGTTAACAAATGCTCACTGTATAAGAAACCAAATGGAAACGATTTTATTGGGACAACCGATAAAAGAGTTTGAGGATATTAAGTCATATATCGAAAAAGTAAAAGAAATTGATCCAGTGTTGTGCGATAAAATTTATGGTATGTATCGAATAAAGAAGCCCATAGAAGAAAGGCTGATCAATGTAGGAAATAGAATCAGTAATATCTATTTGATAGAGATGCAGAAAGGATACCTGTTGATAGATACGGGATATGGAGAGCAATTTGAGAAATTCGAGGAGTCGTTGAAAAAGAAACAAATTGCGCCGGAAGACATTGAATATATATTTATTACTCACGTTCATGATGATCATGTAGGTTTTCTGAATCAATTGCTGGAAAAAACCAACGCGAAGGTTATCCTCCATCCTGAATCAGTTGAGAGACTGAAGAAAGGACAAAACTCTTTCCAAGGAGGTTGCAGCAGCAAACTGGCATGGATTTTTTATCAGACAATGAAGCTATTTGGTAAAGGGGAACATCTTTTTCAACCGGTGAATTCTCCTGATCGTTACATTCTTGTAACAGAAGAGACAAAGACGGATATTGAAAAAATGCTTTCAGCAAAGATAATTGAACTTCCCGGTCATACCAAGGATTCCATTGGTCTTTTGTTTGACAATAAGGTGCTGTTTTGCGGTGATGCAGTTATGAATGGTGTACCCAGCAGGAATAATGTCATTATCTGGATAGAGGATTTGGAAGAGTACAAAAATTCTTGGAAAAAAATGATTAACCTTGACTTTCAAAAAGTATATCCTTCCCACGGTATGCCTTTTAAGAAGGATAAACTTATCAAACATATGAAGAAACTTAATAAAATACGTATTTATTCAATGAAGTCTGCATAAAAACGATTATGTTAAAAATACGATTAACGATGTACTCGACATTAAATTATGAAATATTTATTATTATATTAGGAATTATACTTAACATATTCGAGCTTTGATGTGTATGAAACTGATTTTGTTACAAGAAATCAAGAATTTGTTGATATGGTTAATACTATTGGTAATGCTATATTAACTGTTGATTCTATTAAAAGTAATGATGATGTTTTAAATATTGTTGTGTAAAGGGTTATGACAGGAGAAAGGGGGAAATTTAACTGAAATCACCTAAATTATATTCAGTGTTAAAAATAACATTAAAACAAATAATTGATGATAATTATAATTTCATATTAACCCCTGAAATATTAAAGCATTATAAAGTAATGCAACAGGATAATCAATTATTTGAATTCATTAGACAAATTACAAAAGATGAATCACAACACATAAAAGATATTGTGTTTGTAGATTGCACTGGTTATAAAAGCAGACAAAAAGAATTAGAACGCATACTAACAAAAGGGTTTATGATAAATAATGTTAGATATGTAATGGGTGAAAAATCAGCATCAATGAGCAGGCAATCAATGTTATCGTTCGTCCGTGAATCAATATCAAAAGAATTAAACAAAAAAATTACTAATGGTATTGAAATGGATAAAACGGTATTGGCTAAATATTTAGCTTATCGTGGTTTAACAATGACATCATCTTTTAGTTTAGGTGATTATAAACCTTATGTAATTATTGTAGATAATTTTAAAAAAATTATTCCCAACCAAAAAATTAAAAGAGTAGATGTTGCTAAAAAAACTTTTCAAAATAAAGACGGTGAAACAATAACATATACTGAAAGAGTTATTGTTGATGATATTCGCGATATTGAGATTGAACCATTTGATGGTTTTGGCATTCATGCTAAACGAGTATCTGAAAAAATTAAAGAAATAATTGGCATAAAAGGCAACCCTACCACATTTAT
>CAZIHC010000316.1:0-1113 GCA_964538605.1 uncultured Herbinix sp.
ATCTGGAAATCAACTAGTGAGGTTAATTAATTTGTCAAAAGAGGCGTCAAAAACGACAGCCTCTTTTTTGCTGACTAAATTGCGTAACCTATATCTTAAGTATGATTTACTAAGCAGGGCAAATTTTTTGAACAAGTCAGTTACAGCAATTCCTTTATTCTTTCTTCAATAATTTTTATATCCGTAGTCGGTTCAAAACGCTTAACGACATTCCCGTTTCTGTCTATCAGGAACTTAGTAAAGTTCCATTTAATATCAGGATTGTCTTTATAGTTAGGATCTTCTTCGGAAATAATCTCATCCAGTTTGGATGCTAGCGGATGGCCTTCATCAAATCCTGAAAATCCTTTTTCTTTTTTCAGAAATTTATAAAGAGGATGGGCGTTTTCTCCGTTTACTTCTATTTTGGCATGGATGGGATAGGTAACCCCGAAGTTCAGCTTGCAAAATTCATGAATTTCATCAACAGATTCCGGAGCCTGATTTCTGAATTGGTTACACGGGAAATCGAGAATAACAAAACCCTGATTGGAATATTTTTCATACAATTTTTGAAGCTCCGTATATTGGGGGGTAAAACCACAACGGGTTGCCGAGTTTACAATAAGCAGTACTTTTCCTTTATATATGCCTAAATTTACTTCATTGCCGTCTTTATCAATAACATTAAAATCATATATATTCATAATTTACCTCCTTAACTAATAAGTGAATATTAATATAATAAAATAATTTTATACAACTTAATTGTAATAAATATATTATAAAATGTCAACTTAAATTTATAGATATATTTGCTAATAAAGTTATTATTAATCAATAATTAACATATTATGCAGAAAATAAAATAAAAGCAGGAATACTATAATCAGTATACCTGCTTTTTTAATTTCTAATATTAAATTATTCTTTTACATCTAAATTATCATTATCTTTGCCAATGTGAATATGAACCTTGTCAATCCTGTTTTTGTCTACCGCAGCGACTGTATATGTTACATTATTTTCTGTTACCGTCTCGCCTTCTTCGGGCAAATGATCCAACAGATATATGATATGCCCTGCTATGGAATCGTAATCATCTGATTCAATATTAAGTCCAAGGGCTTCGTT
>CAZIHC010000316.1:1123-2786 GCA_964538605.1 uncultured Herbinix sp.
ATATTCATTGTCTGATATGGATTTTATGCAGTCTTCTTCGTCAAAATCATATTCGTCCCTGATTTCACCGACGATTTCTTCAAGTAAGTCCTCAATGGTTACAAGACCGGCAGTAGCTCCATATTCATCCAGGACTATAGCTAAAGCAATAGATTCTCTTCTCATTTCAAATAAAAGCTCTGAGGTTTTCTTAAACTCGTAGGTAAAATAGGGCTCTCTCATTATATCCAATATATTAAAATCTTCTTTACTGCCGTTATAGAAGAACAGATCTTTCAAGTTAACTATTCCTATTACATTGTCCCGAGACTCGGAATATACAGGCAATCTGGTATATTTATCAGCCGCAAACGCTTCGACAAGTTCATCATAGGAAAGATCGGCACTGGCAAAAGCCATATCAATCCTTGGAACCATCACATCCTTAACCAATGAATCTTTAAAATCGACCACATTGGCTATCATTTTGCGTTCTTCGCTTTCCAGACCGCCTTCTTCATCTCCGGCCTCTAAAATGGTTCTTAGTTCATCATCCGGTATGGAATCTGTTTTTTCATCATATTCAATTTTAAAAAGCTTTAAGATACCGCCACATATTTTTTGAATAATAAATACCAGAGGAGTTAGAAGTTTGGTTAAAAGCAAAACCGGTCCGGCAACACTCAGTACAAATTTTTCCGCTCTTAAGGTTGACAGTAATTTTTGGATGGTATCCACAAATAAAAGCATAATCAGAACTAAAGTGCCTGTTGCAACTCCGACCCATTTACTGTCCGAAATATTAATGACGGTTGAAGTTGTGAGTGCTGCTGCCGAAAGGTTGACTGTATAAATGCAAATTAATATGGCGGTACGAAGTTTGGCAGGTTTTTCAAGAAGAGCTAATGCATATTTTGCTCCCCTTACATCATCTTCTGCCAGACCTCTTAGGCGAAGTTTATTAACTTCATTAAATGCCGTTTGAATACCTGAAAATAACGCAGATAACAGTATAAGTATTAATAAAATAACCGCTCGAGCGGCTTCACCCGAATCCAATAAATCATCTCCTAATTTCCTAAATATAGTTATTTATTATGATTTATCATCTTACAGGACTATCCATAAAAAGTCAATACAGTAAGGATGATTTTCAGGCTTATTTTATGAAAAGTTACTAATTATTATAATAAAATTTTGCTATTTTAATTATAATTAATCCTATTGTGGTAATATGTTATATAGTGTAATATCGACCATGTAGATTTTTTATAGATTGATATTAATAATTATACTTAGATTTGAGGTTTCAGATGAGAAAGAAGTCACACATATCACTGGCTAAATTTTTAGTTGACAATATTAAAGAACACAAACTGATTAAAGGAAGCATCTTACCGGATTTAAAACCTTCATTTTTAACCAGACGCCATACTATTGAAGAAACTTTCGACATACTGATAAAGGAAATAAGAAAAATAACAATTGATTATGACGTAAGTAAAGGTATCGGCAGTTATTTCGCCAGACACCTTGGAGTAATAACCCACTATTTGGCGGACTATTGTACGTTTCCTCATAATTCGGAATATACCGGTTCTATGGCCGATCATGTGTACTATGAAAAAGAAATGAAATACCGGCTTAAAGAGTATATAGAAGTGGATGGCATTCATTCGCTGGC
>CAZIHC010000317.1:0-2756 GCA_964538605.1 uncultured Herbinix sp.
AATCCGAGAGTTTAATACCGTCTACGGCGTCATTTATACTATCAGTTATACGCTTCCAAACATATTTTGTTACACAGGTATCCGAATTAATACAGGGTGTATCCCCACTATTTAATTCGGCACAATCCACCGGAATTAAGTCTCCTTCCAAAGCCCGCAATATATCTCCTACTGATATTTCTTCCGGAGGCATTGCCAGTACATAACCACCCTGTGCTCCACGGATTCCCTGAACAATACCCGATTTCTTAAGTTTTGCTATCAATTGCTCCAGATAGTTCATAGAAATGCCCTGCCTTTCGGCAATTTCACTAAGGGAAACTGCCTCATTTTCGGTATTGACAGCCAAATCAAGTACTGCTCTTAATCCGTATCTTCCCCTGGTAGTTAATTTCATAATATAACCTCCTGCTAAGCATGTGCCGCAGTCAGTCACTGCGCTTGCATTTACCAATAATTAAAACCGTCAGATTAAATAATCTGCTATTCAAATATTCTTATAAAATTTTTTCACATATATATAATATCTAATTCCTACTAAATTAATTCCTATTAAATTACTCGGATTTAAATATATCACTTGGAAATTAATTTGTCAATAAGAAATTTTCACAAAAAATTCCTTTTTTGTATTTGCTTGTTTTGCGTTCTAAATAATCCTTTTGTTTATACATAAGTTGTTAATCATTCAAATATATTTAATAAAGAACCTGACTGGCAGGAGAACCTCATGTCGAAAGAAAGGATATCAATAAACAGTATTAAAAAAATCGGAAAAAGAAATATCCTAATGGGAACTTTAATTCTGACTCTGGCAGGATTTATAACCAGAGTTATAGGATTTTTTTATAAAATATTTTTATCTAAATTAATGGGGGCTGAATGGCTGGGCATATATCAATTGGTATTCCCCGTCTATGGAATTGCATTTACTATATATGCCACAGGCATTCAGACTTCCATATCCAGACTGGTTGCGGCCGAAATGGGAAGGAGAAACCATAAAAATATCAGTAAAATATTAAAAATTGGTATACTGCTTTCCGTATCGGTTGCATCTTTTTTGTCCGTTCTTTTATATAAATTTTCCGATGCCGTTGCTTACTATTTTCTCCTGGAACCGCGCAGCGCATCATCCCTAAGAATTTTATCGGCTGTTTTTCCGTTTTGTGCTGTAACCTCTTCAATCAACGGATATTATTACGGTTTAAAAAAAGCCGGAGTTCCGGCTTCTACACAACTGGTTGAACAAATAATCCGGGTTATTGTTGTATATATTGCAGCTTATACTATAGGAAATGGGAATCAAAAAGTCACTTGCGAAATGGCGGTTTTAGGACTTGTAATAGGAGAAATTTTTTCAGGTATTTATAATTTTGCTTCGTTATTTATTACAAAATCACCTAAAAAATTGCTGTATCCGGGGCCGGACATATCCGCAAAAGCCAATAAAAGCAAAACAATACTAAAAAATTTACTGGTATTAAGTATCCCTTTATCGACAAACCGCCTGCTTATCAATATCCTTCACAGTATAGAATCTGTGCTTATACCTGCTATGTTAAGAAGATACGGCCTGAGCACCGAACAGGCCTTAAGTACATATGGAACTTTGACCGGTATGTCAATACCTTTTATAATGTTTCCCACTGCCTTGATTAATGCCCTGGCCGTACTTCTTCTTCCTACGGTATCAGAAGCACAGGCTATGGATAACGAATATCTAATCGGCAAAACATCTTCCGTATCCATAAAATACAGCTTTCTTATAGGTATAATAAGTACCGGCGTCTTCCTTATTTTCGGTGAAAACCTGGGACTAAGTGTCTTTAACAACAAAGAAGCGGGAAGGTATCTGATTATACTTGCCTGGCTTTGCCCGTTTATCTATCTTACAACCACACTGGGAAGTATAATAAACGGTCTTGGCAAAGCTCATATCACATTTATTAATTCTGTGACCGGATCAATTATTAAAATAGTTTTAACTGTAATATTGGTACCTAAACAAGGTATCAACGGCTACCTGATTGCTTTGCTTTTCGGTCAACTGATAGTAACCTTTATGGATTCCTATTTTATAATCCGTAATATCCGCCTGCAATTTGATGCGGTAAACAGTTTGCTAAAACCCGGTATAATTGTAGCTACGGCAGGATTTTTAATAAAAAGTATTTATGAATATTTTTATAAAATAACGCAGATCCATCAGACAGTATTTCTGCTTTCTTTCTGCCTGATGTTCTGCGTCATCTGTACCATATTATTCGTTATTACAAATACAATTTCAAAATCTGATTTCAGGTAATCGCTTTATGGAACATATAACTGTTCTTGCCTTTATTTTTTACATAATACAATGCTTTATCTGCACACTGTATAAGCTGTTCATAATGAAGCCCATCATCCGGATACATTGCAATACCGATACTTCCTGATATGCTTATAGTAAATTCTTCGTCAGTATAGGTAGTATTAAGAACATTGATTATAGTATTAACCTTACGGACAATCTCTTCGTCACTTTCAACATAACCGATGAATATTACAAACTCATCTCCGCCTATTCTGCCTATTATTTCACCTTCTGTAAATGCACTTTTAATTTTACCTATAACATAGGTAAGTACCCTGTCTCCTAATAAATGACCGTAAGTATCATTTACTTTCTTAAAATCATCAAAATCTATGAATAAAAGGGCATGTTTGCCGTTTTTATTGCCCTTAATATATTTTTCAATCTTCTTAATTGTAAT
>CAZIHC010000318.1:0-2753 GCA_964538605.1 uncultured Herbinix sp.
TTTATGCAGGGATTTTTAAGTTCCGGAACGCTCGGTTTTTATTGTACCAAAAACATATTGGTATCTTTAGATTCCCTAACCCATCTAGTTACAGTACCTGCAACCAGGTCATGCTTTCTAGCAACTAAGGTGGCATTACCTGTTTCTTGGACTTCTTTAACTATTTGGTTTTTAAATTCAGCTGAAAACCTATTTTGCTTTGATCTCATTTTCGACAACCTCCTGTTTGTTTTATTTTACTAAATTAGTGTGTGGTTGTCCAAATGGGTTAGGGGGATTAAGAGGATCCTTCAAGGGCGCCAGAATCGGAATTTGTCTGGCGCGGTGTAGACGGTACTGAGGTTTTAGCCACAAGACTTGCAACCCATGCACGTGCACTGTTTTTTTTTGATGCCTATTTACCGATAATGAATGGCATGGATTACAATTCTCCCGAGTATCGGTACCGCATCGGAGAGCAGGGGATGGTTTTTCATCGGGTAGATGCAGAAGGATATTATAACGATTATTTTATTTTGGAATCCAATGAAAAGATGCATAAGGAAAAAGTACTTGAAGCTGTTCTGGGTGTGTGGGACAAAACAAATATTTCAGTCCTTTCAACAGACCGTTTGTTTATGGATGGCAGCGACTTCACAACAGCACAGCCCTTGCTTGTTAAGTTGATTGATGAAGCAAATAAGCAGTTAGAGGAAAACAATATTGATATACGTTTAAAAATATCAGATATAAGGGAATATGTAAACGTTTTAAAACAAATTCCACGTTCATCATTGCGTGTTGTTGAAGGCGAGCTGCGGGATGGCCCAAGTACTTCCTTATCGGGAAATGCTTTAATGACGCGCTCCAATATCAAGATTTTAAATAGAATGGTGCAAAATAAATTATTCCGTTATGCAGAGCCTTTTTCTGTTGTGGCAGATGTGCTTGGTTATCCCTATGACAATGGGATGTTGAGCAAAGCGGTTAATTATTTACTGCTGTCTCATCCTCATGACTCTATTAACGGGGTTACGCAGGATAAGACAGCAGAAGATGTTTTGTACCGTCTGAACCAGGCAAAGGAAATAGCGGAGACTGTATTTTTTACCAGCTGCAAAGAAATAATGAAGAAAATCGATACATCTCGATATGAAAAAACAGACAAACTTTTAATTTTATTCAACCCGCTTCCATATTCAAGAAAAGAAATAATCAAAATTTATGTTGATACACCGCAAGAGGACAATATATGGGATTTTGATATAGAAGATGACAATGGCATTTTGTGCCCTGTACAGCATGTCAGCAGGGAGGAGATTGTATGCCCTGTCAGTGACCTTCATGCCCGTCCTTGGCCGATGTATGCGGATCGGCATTGCATATTCCTTGAAACCGGTGAGATTCCTGCTGGAGGATATAAAGTCTTACGATTAAAGCCTAAGACTACTTTTAATCGTGAGATAGTTTTCTGGCAGCCTACCAGGAAAACAAAAGGAGATGAAATCGCAAAATCTCCTACGCTGATGGAAAACGAATATTTGGTGGTTGAAGTTTGCGGGGATGGGACCATCTCTATTTTTGATAAAGTTTCTGGGACACAATATAAGAACCTGAATTATTTTCTGGATGAAGGCGACTGCGGGGATTATTGGAACTACTATCCGCCCTATAATAACCGGATCTTCAGCAGTAAGGGATGCAGTGCGTCGATTTGCTTGGAGGAAAATGGCCCCCTTTGCGCTACGATTGTGGCAGAAATTATAATGGACCTTCCGGCTTATTGTTATCGCCCGGATAACGGTATCAAAGGCAAAAGCATGCGCAGCTCTGAAACAAAACCGCTTAAAATTGTTGTTCGCTACACATTAAAGAAAGGGTCCAGGCAGGTGGATGTTAACCTCCAGGTTCACAACACTGTAAGGGATCATCGCATGAAAGTAATGTTCGATACAGGAATTATTACAGATGTTGCAGTGGCTGAAGGGCATTTTCATGTTGATAAGCGTCCTTACATACCTATGCGGGATGAAAATGGAATGTTTTATAATGAATTGACCACACAGCCAATGCAGAGTTTTGTTGATATTTCTGATGGGGTTTACGGCCTTGGCATAATTTCAAATAGTATGCTGGAGTATGAAGCGATACCAAATAAAGAGGGTAGTTTAGGTTTAACCTTGTTTAGAGCTGTTAGGAATATAATATGTACAGAAATGCGCAGTGCCGGGAATTTTCCGCATGAACACGGAGGGCAATTGCTGCAGCAATTAACTTATCAGTATGCCATATGTCCGCATGATGGCGATTATGAAACAAGCAGACTGTTTTACCATGCTAGCCTGCTGAATGTTCCTGTGCAGGCAGTACAAAGTACTAGACAATTGAACTTTGGTACCCTGCCTACTACATATAGCTTTTATGAGATGCCATCCGGTCTTCAAATGAGTTGCTTTAAAAGAGCAGAAGATGGGAAAGGCTGGATAATGAGAGTTTACAATCCCCATGAGCATACAATAGAAGGAAATATCCGTGTACCTTCAAAAATTGCAGAGCTTTATGAAGTAAGGCTGGATGAAACTGAAGAGAAGGAGCTTGATTATTCAGAAAATACCTTCCATGTTTCAGTGGAGCCTAACAAAATTAAAACTTATAAGATAAAAATGCAGAATGTAAATGAGTTTACAAATACTTGATTAGGAAAGTGGGATAAGAATGATGTATAATGCTCCCCATTGTCAAGACAGTTTTTTAGCTTTTCTAAGTTAGCTCTC
>CAZIHC010000319.1:0-2750 GCA_964538605.1 uncultured Herbinix sp.
ACACTGCCTGGATATTTCAGTTCCTGCATCTCGAAGTAATTCTTTACATGATTTATTTCTTCCTTGACCGTTACAGTCCTAAGGCCTGCCCTAAACATATATCGGATATTTTTAGACAGGGAATTTATATATTTGATGACATCATCAAATTTTCCCTGACTGCTGAGGCTAGAAATTGTCGTTAAGGCATTTAAAAAGAAATGAGGTCTTATTTGAAGTTTAATACTTTTAAGCTCCATATCCTGAAGTTCAATTTTCTTTTCATAACTTTGAATTTTTAAATTAACAATCTCATCAACCATTTGATTTGTAGCTTCCTGCAGCATTTGAAATTCTCTTCTTCTGAAGTTTCCGCTTATACGGGTTTCATATTCTCCGTTTTTTATTCTTTCTATATCGTTTACTATATGCTGCATAGGTAATGCTATTTCTTTCCGGGTATATTTTAAAACATAAACCATAAATAACATTGTAAGGCAGACTGCTGCTGCCACTATTATCATACCGATATTGGTTTGCTTAAGAATGCTGCTCTTTTGAGCAATACTGTATATATAAAGCTGATCGGGAACTATTTCTTTTTTTGCCAGATAGTAGTTATCATGGGAGATACCGTTTATATTCAGGCCGATTGAGATTTCATCGGTTACGGAACCCCAGACTCTGCCTATAATACCGTCTTTATTTACAAGGGCAATAGAGTGATTGCCGTTTTCTTCTGCGGCATGATCAGCCAAAAAATTATTGATGCTGACATATATGGCTATAGCCCGTCCGTCGGTAAGCAGCATTTTATATAAATACGTTTCATTATCCAAGTCAAGAAAGTTCCATTCAAAGCTGTTGATTTCTTTGGATTGAACTGCGTCGCCTGTAAATTTTCGCAGTTTATTCTTTTTGTGAAAATTGAAACCGGATTTAATGGCATCAAGGCATATATCGTATTTTGCATCATATATGACCAGCAAATCAACATTATCTTTTCCCGGCTGTAATTCCTGCATATAGTTATATAAAGATATGGATGCCAGGGTTCGCTCATTGCTGTTGCTGCTTCTTATTTTTGCCAGGTCAACTTTCCTTGAGGTTATATTTTTAAGTAATCCGTCCATTTCATTTATACTGTTATAAGCTTCGTTACTGTAGATGGCAAGAAATGATTCGGACGAATTTTTGATTTCGTTTTCCAGTATCTGATATGACGAAACCAGAAATATTCCCAGTATGGTAAAAAGCAAAACAGTTAAAATTATCAACATTCTGAAAATATCGTTTATAAAAGATTTTTTATTCATATGCCATCTGCCTCATATTATCTATTTATCTATATTTGACAATATAGTATACCATAGTACGACAATTTTTGCATGTAAAATTATATTCCAAAAAAAATTATAATATATCTTATAATTGAAAAAATAAACCTTAAATTTAAAAGATAGAAATTATACTACGATGGTATGATTGTGTTACAAAGGAGGGAATTAAATATGAAAATATGGAAAAAAGGTTTGATAATTGCATTATCGCTTATTATGGTAATTGGACTTGCTGCATGTGGCAAGACAAACTCCGGTGAGAACAATAATGATAGTTCTAAATCGGATGAAAAGAAAAGCTATGACAAGGTAGTATATGCATATGCAACATTTAACAATATCCCTACTTCCGACGTACTGGATACAGTAGAAGAGGAGATAAACAAAATAACAAGGGAGAAAATCAATGTTGAGGTCGAATTGATGCCTATAGCAATTTTTGATTATTCTTCCAGCGTAAGCCTTGCTTTACAGGGTGGAGAACAGATTGATTTATTTCAGTCTTTAGGTGATTTCAACAATTGTGTTTCCAGTGATATGGCATACGATATTACGGATTTAATTGATACTTATGCGGCCGAGACCAAAGAAACTTTGGGAGAGGATATACTGGCAGCATGTGTAAAAGACGGAAGATTGTATGGTATTCCTACTTATAAGCCTTATGCCTTGACTCCTATGGTGGTTTATAAACAGGAAATTGCCGACGAACTGGGCATTGACATGAGCCAGGTAAAGACAGTATTTGATCTGACCGATGTTTTAAGAAAAGTCAAAGAGGCTTATCCTGATATGACGCCGCTTGTGCCTGTACAAACAGGAACATCCGGAGTTAATATGACTATTCCGGAAGTTGATTATTTAACTGACGACTATTACAGTCCTAAAGGTGTACTTATGGGCGGTAATATGACTGTTGTAGATTACTACGGTACAGAGGAGTTTGCCGAAATTTGCAGATTGGTAAGAACCTGGTATAATGAAGGACTTATTTTGAAAGACGCTGCTACAACAACAAGTACATCCACAGAACTTATGTCTTCAGATAACAGCTTTTGCTATATAGCATCATACAGCTATCCGCCGGAGGATACTGCGGCATCTATTTCGGCTCAAGTAGGAAACATTCCTTTGGGAGCCGTTCAGATAGGAGAAGCTTATCTGGATACAACATCTATTAATGCCCTGACCTGGATGGTATCTTCAACATCCAAAGTACCTGAGGCAGCATTGAAATTCTTAAACCTGACATTTACCGATCCTGACGTTATTAACCTGATCATATACGGTATTGAGGGCAGAGATTACGTTATGGATGAAGAAGGATATGTATCTTATCCCGAAGGACAGGATGCAGCAAGCGTTCCTTATACTGCGCAGTTAAGTTGCGGAACTTTGGGTAATTTCTTCCTTATGCATCCTATGAAAGGA
>CAZIHC010000320.1:0-2742 GCA_964538605.1 uncultured Herbinix sp.
TCTGCGGCGGCATAGGTTACTTCATTTGCGGATTCCAATAAAATTCCGTATAAGCATTGCTGAATGGTAAGCTGTTCACCCACATCTATTCCTATCCGGCTGCTGTCTAAGTCTACCTTAAATACCGCATCACGGGAAAATGTAACTACTTCTCCGGGTGATGAATTTTCAATTATCAATAAGGCGGATAGTATCTTGGTTATGCTGGCAGGATAATAAGTATTGTGGATATTTTTTTCATATAAAATAAGCCCGGTAGAAGCCTCCATAACAATTGCGGCTTCAGCATAAACACTTGGTCCCTGAGGCCAGGCATTAGAGTTTTCATAAGAGGATGCAAAGGCCCTTGTATTAAAACAGGACAGGCTTAGACTTATTATGCATAGTATGGATAGAATCAGCTTTTTCATAAAAACCTCCGTAAGTTAATGTAAACACAAAGCAGGCAACAATTATCTGATAAAGTTCATCCATGATCTTGGATAGCTTTCAGGTGCGGGAAGAATATTTTTGGTTTCTTCTTTCATTTTAATAACCCAGCTCATATTTCTGGCCAGATTTTTTAATACAGATATTCCTTCCGCATCTTCCATCACTTCGCCGGGTTTGCCGCCGTGAATTACGTTCCAGTAATAAGAAGAAACAACCAGCATTTCGGATATTAGAAAGTAATTGTTCAGTTGCTCGAAGGCAGGCATACCACCGCTACGTCTGGGTACGGTTATTGAAGCGCCTACCTTGTGACGCATCTTTCCGCGGCTGGCATAAAACAATCTGTCAAGAAAACATTTCATGGTGCCGGATATTCCTGAGTAATATACCGGGCTGCCAAGCAGCAATCCGTCGGCTTCATATATTTCGTCTATCATATTATTTAAAGTTTCATCATTATGTATGCAATAACCGTCTTTGCACCTGTAACAGGATATACATCCGTCTATTTTCATGCTTCCGATCTGTAAGATTTTTGCTTCTATTCCTTGTGTATTTAATTCGTCACAGACAACTTTCAAAGCCTGATAAGTATTTCCCTTTGGTCTGGGACTTCCGTTTATGGCTATAACTTTCACGGTATCTCTCCTTTTTACTATATTACTGTTTTATAATAATTCATTATTTATGCACCGTTTCAAGTATACTATAAAATATTAATTTTTTAAATAGGCTAAACTCTAATAATTAGCGCAAAAACTGAGGCAATTGACGTAAAAGCCGGTTATAATTATAATCATATAGCAGTAAAAAATTTAAAATATTACAGATAAGGAGATTGAAAATGAGATTGAGGAACATAAAAGGCTCCAGGGAAGCTGTGGCTAATGATATATATGTAATTAAGGAACCGGAGAAGTTAAAAGGCAACTGGAAAAGCGTTTTTGGAAACGACAATCCTATTCATCTTGAAATTGGAACCGGCAAAGGAAAATTTTTAACTGAAATGGCCCTGCAAAATCCGGATATTAATTATTTGGGAATTGAGAAATATTCCAGCGTACTGTTTAGGGCATTGGAGAAAAGAAGGGAAGTTGAAATAAATAATTTATACTATTTACGTTTTGACGCAGTGTATCTTTTGGACATATTTGCGGAGAATGAAATTGAAAGAATTTATCTTAATTTTTCAGATCCCTGGCCAAAAGACCGCCATGCAAAAAGACGTCTTACTTCAAGAAATTTTCTTAATATGTATGATAAATGCCTTAAAAAAGACGGAGAAGTAATTTTTAAGACAGACAATAAAGACTTGTTTGAATTTTCGTTAAATGAAGTAAAAGAAGCAGTATGGAAACTTAAAGCCATAACTTATGACCTTCATAACAGCGAGTTTGCAAAAGACAATATCATGACAGAATATGAAGAAAGGTTTGTTTCTCAGGGAAATCCGATTTATATGATGAAAATCTGCCGTTAAGTATAATTCTAACCTCAGCCTAATAGAATGATAAAAAAGACATTAAGGATTAATATGAAAAAAGACTGGAAGTATAAACTTGCCAAGATCACCGGATCCAATTATAAGCTGAATAAAAAGGTTATGAAGTTGAAACGGTCATGGGATGAGGTTGAAGAAATATTAAACAAGTCAACTAAATCCAAAAAGAGGCCAAATAAATAAAACAGATATAAAAAGTTGACTTTTTGGTAACCTTAACATATTATTAAATCACATAATAATATTTGCTTGAAGGAATAATATACAATAACATTTGTATTTGGGTGATTAATTGACATTAAATTTACCCGGATAGTAAGAATGGAGGAAAAAACATGGCATTTAAATTTACAGATGACAACTTTAAAACCGAAGCTTTAGAATCGGACAAGCTGGTTTTGGTGGACTTTTATGCCGACTGGTGCGGACCATGCAAAATGATGGCTCCTATCATAGATGAACTTGCAAAAGAATATGAGGGAATCGTAAAGATCGGTAAGCTTAACGTAGATGAAAACCCGGAAACTACCAGAAAATATCGGGTTATGTCAATTCCCACAATGATTATCTTTAAGAACGGTGAAGCGGTAGATAATGTGGTCGGGGTTGTATCTAAAAATGTCCTTAAAGAAAAACTTGATGCCCGTAAATAGCAAACTGTAACTTACTCATGGCAGGACAGGATATCTAGACCCCTGTCCTGCCGAAATTTTCTTAATATATAAATGGGTAAAAAAGGATTAAAGAAATATTAAAAATATTGGTAAGTTGTAAAATTAATTGCCCAAACATGATAAAAAAGAAGTGAC
>CAZIHC010000321.1:0-2738 GCA_964538605.1 uncultured Herbinix sp.
CCATTATTTTATCATTGTATCTGTAACTTTAGTGTTATATAATTTTTTATGCTGGAAAAATTAGTAAATTATTTTTGGAACCGATAAATTCAGAGATTGTTCTGGAATATTATCAGGGCAATACTTACGGACAATACATATAAACCTGAAAGGAAGTTAGGATAATGCACGAAAATAACAAAGAAATGATCGAGATTGATATTAAGGATATTTTGCAATTATTAATCCGCCGCCTGTGGATTATAGCCGCCGCCGGCATCCTGTGTGCCGCCGCTGCCTTTCTGATAAGCAAATATCTGATAACTCCGCTTTATAAATCCACGACAAGCATTTATATAATAAACAGGCAGGACGCCACAAGAACCACATATTCGGACTTACAGACGGGCACGCAACTTACAAAGGACTTTATGTTTATGGTAACCAGCCGGGCGGTTCTGGAGCATGTAATTGAAGACCTGGACATTGATATGCCGCTTAATGAACTGGCCGATTTAATTTCCGTCCGAAATCCGGACGGTACCCGGATACTTGAAATCGGCGTTGTACATAAAGACCGGTATTTCGCAAAAAAGCTGGCGGATATGATAGCCAAAGTTTCATCGGAGCAATTGGTAAATATCATGGAGATAGAAAAAATTAATATTGTGGAAGAAGGAAATTTGCCCTCATATCCGATTAGCCCTAATATTGCAAGAAATGTTCTGATCGGTGCCTTTGCGGGAGGAGCAACGGCCTGTATGATAATAATAACATTATATTTATTTAATGACCGCATAAAAAATGCCGATGATATTGAAAAATATCTCGGAATAACAACTTTGGGGGTAATCCCCATTGATGAAGGATCAAGAAAGAAAAAATCAATTCTGGCAAAAAAAATATATCAAAAGGAAGAATATGCAAGCTGAAGGAGAAGCAAAATGTTGCAGATAAACTTTACAAATCTGTCCAAGTTAAGTTTTCGTGCCAATGAAGCATATAAGGCTTTAAGAACCAATATTCAATTCTGCGGAAACGATATAAAATCAATATGCATAACCAGCTGCCTTCCCAATGAGGGCAAATCCAATGTTTCATTTAATCTGGCCAGATCTTTGGCTGAATTCGGGAAAAAAGTCTTATTTATAGATGCGGATTTGAGAAGGTCCGTCCTTGTGGGTAAATACAGGCCCGATCAGGCCGTTATAGGTTTGTCCCATTTTCTGTCCGGACAAAACAGCATTGATGAAATTCTTTATGAAACCAACATCGATAATCTGGATATAATATTCACCGGACATGTGCCGCCAAATCCGGCCGAGCTGCTGGGCAGCGATATTTTTGGAGATATGCTTAATGTTTTCCGCAAAGTATACGATTATGTCATTATAGATACTCCCCCCATCGGCAGTGTTATCGACAGCGCCATTGTGGCCCAGAAATGTGACGGGGTAATACTTGTAATAGAAGCCAATGCTGTCAGTTATAAGTTTGCTCAAAGGGCAATCAGGCAGCTGGCAAAGACCAAAAGCAGGATATTGGGGGCGGTGCTTAACAAATACGATTTCAGCGGCGAATATTACAGCTACGAAAGCAAAACAAGCAATAATTTTGTGGATTATTATCCGGAATACTAAAATTGCATATAACTAAACAACGGCCAGACCGTTGTTTTTTTTATGCAAAATATTTATAATTGATGCTATGTTATAATTTAAAATAAAGGAGAATTTGCATGAGAGAAATACTTTTTATTAAACCGGTTTTTAAATCTATGGTTTGGGGCGGAAACAGGTTAAGAACAGAATTCGGATATGATATTCCCGATGATCATACCGGCGAATGCTGGGCAATCAGTGCCCATCAAAACGGAGACTGTACAATAAAGAGCGGAACTTTTCAGGGAAAGAGTTTAAGCTGGCTCTGGGAAAATAAACGGGAGTTGTTCGGCAACAGGCCGGAAGACAGATTCCCCCTGCTTATAAAAATAATAGACGCAAAGGATGATCTCAGCATTCAGGTCCATCCGGATGACAAATATGCCTATGAGAATGAAAACGGGGCCTTGGGAAAAACGGAATGCTGGTATATCTTGGACTGCAAAGAGGACGGCAAAATTGTTATAGGCCACAATGCCAGGGATAAAGAAGAGCTTAAGCAAATGGTTGATCAAAAAAGATGGAATGAGCTCATCAGGGTACGCCCGATTAAGAAGGGTGATTTCTTCCAGATAACACCGGGCACCGTCCATGCAATTAAAGGGGGAACAATGCTTCTTGAAACTCAGCAAAGCAGCGATGTTACATACAGGCTTTATGATTACGACAGGCTGGATAAAGGAAAACCCAGGCAGCTTCATATTAAGGAAAGCATAGATGTCATAAAGTGCCCCCACGAGGATGCTCCCGTAGGGGGAGAGATTGTCAGTAATGCAATGTGCGAGATCAGGGAACTCATCCGGTGCAAATACTATACGGTTAAAAAAATTGACCTGCACGGGGAGCAGGAATTGGTACAGGATAAAGACTTTATGAATGTCAGCGTTATAGCGGGCGAAGGGGAGATAGACGGAACAAGGATATCTAAAGGGGACCATTTTATTCTTCCTTTTGATTACGGCAGGTTTGTAATCCGGGGAGATATGGAACTTATAATCTCGCATATTTAAAATAATATACTGATTTTCCTGGATTAATATTGCAACTTAGCGTAAAATTTTTGTAGGACAAATAGGAATAAAAATAAGAGAACACCAA
>CAZIHC010000322.1:0-2710 GCA_964538605.1 uncultured Herbinix sp.
AAACTGGGGAATTTTTTTTGCAACTTTGTCCGTTTCTATTTTGCAATAAATACCGACCCGGATTCACCCATTATAGAAACATATTCTCCGGCTTCTACGGAAAAGTTTACGTCAGACAAGGCCTGCACATGGTTACCGCCAAATCTGCTTGTATATATCTTTTTAAGATTTCTAACTTCCAATAAAGACATTAAAATAACCTCCCTGAAATTTTACGATTTTTAAGCGTTACGCCTATCGGTCACTTAGCTTAATTTAGTGCTACGCTTATTTTAGCGGTAACTTCTGCCTTTTTTCCATCGATTTAACTTACAAAATCAAACCCTACCTTACATTTTTGTAAGGTTGCATTTTTTAAACTGCCTAAATAACCTCTCTATAATGTCTGTACTTTCCCAATAAAACTAATAACAATCTAAAAAGCCTACGTCTGTACATTTGAGGTAGGCTTCTCTAAATTTTATAAGGTATAACTGTTCTATAATTAGATAACTTATAAATTTTCACTATTATATAACTAAATATCGGTACTCATATCAATACGGACCGTAGTCCCTTTTCCTATCTCCGATTCGAAAGACAATCTGTGGCCTAACATAGTAAGTACCTGTTTTGTAAGATACAAGCCTATACCGGATGCCCTTTTGTCAAGTCTTCCGTTATAACCGGTATAACCCTTTTCGCATATGCGGGGCAAATCCTCCGGAGCAATCCCGATTCCGGTATCTTTTATCACTAAAATCGTTTCATTTTCCGTATCTATAGATATATATCCTTCATCAGTGTATTTTATCGCATTGGACAGTATCTGCTCTATGGCAAAACACAGCCACTTTTCATCGGTTAAAACCTTGTATTTCAGATTTCCAAGCTTTACACCGATTTTCTTACGAATAAACATCGGTGCATACTTGCGGACAGACTGTTTTACTATATTCTCCAAATCATATTTTTTAAGCAAGAAATCCGTACTGTTGCTGCCTATCCGAAGATATGCCAAAACCATCTCCACATACTGTTCAATCCTAAAAAGCTGGTCCTGCAGTTCTTTATACTGAGGTAAGTCGCCGCTTTGAAGGATTAATCTCATGGCAGCAATCGGTGTCTTAATTTGATGCACCCACAGGGTATAATAGTCTATCATTTCGGCTTTTTCTCTGTCACTTTTAGCTATGTATTCCTGCTTGCTGTCAAATAATGTCTGAAGCAGTACCTTATAGTCCTGTTCTATAATATTTGCAGCATCAGGCAGCTGTTCCGTCGTAACGGTAATATCCGACTGAAGTTCGGTCAATTTATGATGTTTATTCATAAACTTTATATAGTCATAAGTTCCGAAAATACATAGCACGAAAAAACACAGCAGGCCGGCGTAGCCTACTGCCTCCACAGTCAAATCATACAGTTTAAACACCGAGGCAAATACCGTTATAAAAATAAAAAGTATAATTATAAGCTTTATTTTTGATTTTAAATACTCCAATAATAATTTCATCTTATTCCACCATATAACCCAATCCCTTTTTGGTTATTATTAAATCGTTTATCCCGATAGCTGCCAGTTTTTTTCTCAGCCTGGTTATATTAACGGTTAATGTATTCTCATCTACAAAATCATCGGTTTCCCACAACCGATACATAAGGGTGTCCCTGCTTACCACTTTCCCCTTATGTTCAAATAATACCTGTAAAATCCGATGTTCATTTTTGGAAAGCTCAAGCTTATTTCCGTTATATGTTACCGAATAATCTGAGAGGTTAAGTACAACTCCCTTATGCTCCAGTATATCACTTACACCCGCAAAATCATAGGTCCTTCGAAGGAGGGCCTGTACCTTTGCAACCAAAACCGTCAGATCAAAAGGTTTGGCAATAAAATCATCCCCTCCCATATTGATAGCCATGACAATGTTCATATTATCCGAAGCTGACGAAATAAAAATAATCGGTACCTGAGATATCTCCCTGATTTTACTGCACCAATGATATCCGTTATAAAAAGGCAGCGATATATCAAGCAAAACCAAATGAGGGGAAAAATCGGCAAAGTCAGAAAGAACCTTCTGAAAATCTGTAACACAACGGGTTAACATTCCCCAGAAAGCCAGATGTTCTTTTATAATATTGGCAATTGTCATATCATCTTCAACAATAAGTATTTTGTACATATTCACGTCCCCATAAACTTTTTATAATATTATTTTATAAATCTTAATAAGAGTAGTCAAACCTCAATATACAAGCACATAACATTATTTATACAATAACACATGAGATATATTAATAAAAATCAAGCCCTGTCTTGCTTGGAATGATAAAAGACAGGACTTGAAAATGAAATGTGAGGGTAACAAAGCGATAGCTATATTATTTTCTTTTCTATAACATCATTTGAAAAATTAATAAATTCTTTGGTTTTTACAAAATCGTAATTAAAGTATGAGTCTTTTTTATCATGGTCTGTTTTTGCCTGCTGAATCGGCAACTTTTTAATCAGTTCCTCCATTCGGTCAGCCAGATCTTCAAGTGTAACCAGATATTCAAAAATTTTATCGTTCAAATCATCATCTTCATTTAATAGAGCCAATTCCAGCATGTATGATAAATCTGCAATTTTTTCTCCCCCTATGGTATGCATCATTCTTCTTAATGTCTGGGTGATCATCCGTAAACCTTCATATTCTTTTGATTCTGTCATGGCTCTTAAAAT
>CAZIHC010000323.1:0-2696 GCA_964538605.1 uncultured Herbinix sp.
GCCCCGAAATATATGTATATATTGCATTCAGTTCCTCAATATCGCCTTTCCAGGCGCCAAGTTCTGACAGATAATCATCCAACTTATCTTTGTTAATCCCACCTACATAATCCAACTGGTCACAAAGCGGATGGGCTGCTATACCTGAAGCACGTCCTAACGATTTTTCAGTACAGGGAATGATAATTGTCATTTCTTTGCTGTCGCGGGTTGCGCGGATAAATTTTCCCGATTTGTCAATTGTCACGCAGATTTCGGATTTAAATGTCATATGAAACACCGGCAATAATGTTTTTTTCTCATTTACATTGCCATCTGCATCAATCGGTGTAATACCTATCGCGTCGGAGCATTTTTCATATGTTTCGAGCAAGTTTTGAAACATCCCCATAGCTGTCACCACCTTTCGTTATCTACAGGCAAAACATTCCGTCCAAGAGCAAACTCTTTAATAGGAAGGTTTTTATAAACGGTTCTCCGTTTCAATGAATCATCCCTGGGGTCGGGAAAAAGTATGATTCCGTCTTTCATAACGCATTCAAAAAAGCGGATATCAAAATTCTTCGATAAATTCCCATCTTCATTCCTTGAATAGTTTTCATCGGGATAGTCAATGCCATGAAACATAAAGCCGAAATTCAGCTCGCCATAATCATCATAAAACCCCTCGCCGGAGCCAAATTCACATGGTTCCACATAACCCTGGCATTCCCTTGTTCCGAGGAATATATCCCGCCTTCCGCCTTTGGCAATACTGCGCTTTGCAATATTGTGATGCTTGTTTTCATCGCGGTCGTTTTGCAACTCGGGCCGGTTTTCATTCCACTCAAAATGGGCAAGAACCTGATATCGGACTTCCTTCAGGTATGTATAATAAGCCAGGTCGTTTCCGCCGTACATTTTTATCGGGCGAACACCCTTTCCCTCTGTTTGAATCTTATTCATAACACGGACAGCGTCAATATACCAAATAAAAGTGGGTTTCCAATAAACTGATTCCAGAATACCCTTTAACGCCTGATATGTCGGTACCTGGTACGAAAACTTCTCTCCCCCTACACGGGTAATCGGGTCCGAAAACAGCGCGTATCTGGCATAGACTTCAAATTCTACGGAGTTTCTTTTCTTGACAATTGTTTTTAAAACATCATTTTTCATTATTCCTTCCCCCTTCTAAACAATCAATTCATCCTCATCAGCATCAAAAACAATCCCAACCTCCTGCGAGTAATAATTCCTGGCTAAGATAATAACTCCTGTGTCCTCATCAAGCGTATATAAGGCGTTTTCTTCCATATACCTTTTGAGTTGCCATTCATACAATGAAACACTGTATTTCTGTAATTGTTTCAAAATCCTTGCTTTTTCCTTAGTAAAAATACCTTCCGGCTCTTTCCTGTAAGCGTCAATCAGCCTTTCTGAATCCCCGAATATTACCACAACAGATTTTGTGTTATCATCTATTACGCTGAAGTTTTTGTCTGCAGAATGAAATGCATAGGGTATACAATATGGGAATGGGTTTCCGGTCCTGTTTTGATAGTTTTTCTTTCCATACTTATTTCCCGAAAGCATGGAATAAATTGTTTGTACCTCTTTCGTTGGATAATCCATCTGGTCTCCTTTTTTTGAAAAGTATTTTTTATAAAATTCAGTCATTACCTCTTCATCCAGCAAATCTTGTTCGTCATGATAGTTTTGAATTATTTGCATAGTTGCTTCTTTGCCGGATTTTATATCCAACAGCTTGTCCAGATTTTCATCTTTAAGCGCGAAAGCATAAACTTTTTTTGGAATGGTACTTTCGCCGTTCCTATTACATCTGCCCGCTGCCTGGGCTATCGAATCAAGCCCCGCCATAGTTCTCACAACACAGGCAAAGGATACATCAACGCCAGCTTCAATTAATTGGGTGGAAACGCATATAATCTTCTGGTTATTCTTCAAACATTTTTCCATCTTACTGATTTGCTGCAGCCGATGCGCCGGGCACATTGACGTACTCAGATGCAGTATTTGAAAATCGTCGGTTTTATGTTTTAAACATTCAAATATTTTCAAAGCAGATACCTTTGTATTCACTATAACAAGGCAGTTTCCGTTCTCCTCAGCTTTTTCCAAAATAAAGTCTGAAGCAGATTCAAAATCTTTTTCGCCAACAGGGCATACAGTTACCCTTTTCATGTTTTTAAAATCATCTCTGCATTCAATCAACTTTGCAGGTTCCGAAAGCATCAGGTTTTTGCGCTTAGTATATTCGAAAGCAGGTTGGGTTGCCGAACAAAGTATAACCGTCGCATTCAGTATTTTTGAAAGGAAAGTTACAATTTCATTAAAGCAATGTATTGCTTTAACAGGAATCGATTGAATCTCATCAAAAATAATGACTGAGTCTGCCATAGAATGAAGCTTACGCAGCTTTCCGCTTTTTGACGACATGACTGTTTCTAAAAACTGCACCATAGTAGTAATAATAATCGGGCTATCCCACCTGGCGGTGGTAAGCTTTCTTATCTCCGCAGCCTCTTCATCCTCAGGCTCCATAATATTTGAGTGATGTTCAAATATTACCAAATTATCCTCCTGGAGTCCTAATATTTCGCGAAGGTTTCTCGCGGTCTGGTCTATGATTGAAAGGTATGGGATAACATAAATAATCCTCTTCTTACCTTTTCTTTGGGCATGATGAAGGGCAA
>CAZIHC010000324.1:0-2694 GCA_964538605.1 uncultured Herbinix sp.
ATTATAGCTTAGTTTTTTGATTTTTGTGTCTTAACCTATGGGTCCATTATACTTGAATCATTTAACAAGAGGTTAGAAGAAAAGATTCATTTACTTAACAATGGAGTATATCAAGTAGGAAACTTTTCAGAATTTGGACTTAGAAGACGTCTTTCTTCTGAGGCACAGGATATAGCTGTTAAAAAATTAAAAATGGCCGATCCCATATTCAGCAATTTTATTGGTACGTCAAATGTATATTTGGCAAGAAAATATCACGTTATTCCAGTAGGAACAATGGCACATGAATGGATTATGTGCGTTGGTCAAGGAAATCATAAACATAATCCGGCATATTCCAACTGGTATGCGCTAGATGCTTGGGTTAAGGAATATGGTGTGCTTAACGGAACAGCCCTAACCGACACAATCACAACAGACTGTTTCCTCCGCGATTTTCAGCTAACATACGCTACTCTTTTTAGTGGCGTTCGTCATGACTCCGGTGATCCATATGTTTGGGGAGACAAAATAATAGATCACTATAAGAACCTTGGAATTGATCCAAAGACAAAAACCCTTTTGTTTAGCGACAACCTTAATTTTGAAAAGGCTACAAAACTCTATAATTATTTTAATAACAGAGCAAAAGTAGCTTTCGGTATAGGAACTTATTTAAGTAATGACACAGATGTTCCACCGTTAAATATAGTAATGAAGGTTACAAAATGCAACGGCCAAGATGTTGCAAAAATAAGCGATACGCCGGGAAAAGGAATGTGTAAAAATCCGGATTATGTAAATTACCTTCAAAGATGCATTGATTGGAGAATGTTACATGAATACGACAACGGAAAATAATATATCTGTATTAATCGGAGGTACATTTAATCCATACACCAATGCACATAAAGAAATGGCGGTGTCTGCCAGAAGGTTATTGCCTTCGGCAGACATTATATATATACCATCAAACTTAAAATTCATAGCAGGATGGAAAGAGCTCCCGCATAACAAAGTCTTTTCAGGCTATAACAGGATTGAACTGATATCAGAATCCATAAAGGATATAAATAACTGCTATGTGTCGGATATTGAAAGTACAGGAAAAGTCAGCGGGAGAACTTATGTAACAATACAATATTTTCAAAGAGGTAAACATTATTCATTTTACAAGGGGCGAAACCATAAAAGACTGTAATTCCGAATTTGTAAAAAAGCATATAGTTAGGTTTACAGAAATTAATTTTAATTTTCAAGAAGTATCATCAAGTTTAGTGCGTACGTTGTTTGAAGAAAGTAAATTTGAAAAGATAAAAGATATAGTTCCTTTTCCTGTATTTAATTATTTAATGAAAGTGAGGTATATACATGTATAAGCACAGCTTTAATGTAGAAAGAGTTACCAATGATTTAATCGAGTGGACGAAAAACTGGTTTAAAAATAACGGAAACGGTTGTAATGCTGTAATAGGCATATCAGGAGGAAAAGATAGCGCAATTTGTGCAGCATTATGTGTAAAAGCGCTTGGTCAAGATCGTGTAATTGGAGTTCTTATGCCTAATGGAATGCAAGTTGATATTGATGATGCGATTAAAACATGTAACATTTTGGGGATTAGATACGTCATACTTAATATAGCCGATATTTTAATGGCAGAATATAAAGAACTCGCAAAAGTTGAAAAAGAATTTGGTACCATTATATCTAAACAAACTAAAATTAATCTCCCGGCCAGGATTAGGATGGCTACACTTTATGCAGTAAGTCAGAGCATGAACGGAAGAGTAATTAATACCTGTAATCTATCAGAGGACTATGTCGGTTATTCAACTAGATACGGAGATGCGGCTGGAGATGTAAGTTTGCTTGGAGGACTTACAGTAGATGAAGTAAAACAGATTGGCAAGTATTTAGGCCTTCCAGCTGAACTGGTAGATAAAACACCGGCTGATGGTCTTTGTGGGAAAACAGATGAAGACAATCTCGGTTTCACATACAATGTTCTTGATTGTTATATCAGAACCGGAAAATGTGAAAACGAAGATATCAGAAAAAAGATTGATAAATTGCATGCAATGAATGAATTCAAATTAAAGCCCATACCACATTTTGATCCACAATTTTAATTAATGGAATCCCTACACTAAGCTGTAAAGTGTAGGGATTTTATTCCTCATAACATGAAGATAAAAAATCGATTCGACATAATACTGTTGTAAACATTAAAATAATATAAACGAAAGGAGCTTCTAATGAAAAGCTTTAATGGATCTGATAAAATTGGCTACACAGATATATTGAATATAGTATTTGGTGATAAATACATCAAAAAATATTTAGAAAATGAGGAATGCCTAAATTATACTTTTGACGAAGTATTACAATGTGCTGTAGAAAACGGATACCAAAAAAGAGATGGAACCATTTTAGTAATTGCTGAAAATCCATTAAGTGGAAAAGTATATCGTTATGGAAACTATGGCGACTTTTGGACAGAGATCGGTACTACTGTCGGGTATGCATGAAAGGAGTACCTATGGAAGATAGGTGTGTTATATGTGGTAAAATAGTTCCTGAAGGCCGGCAAATATGTTGGAGTTGCGATTATATCGCAGAAAGCACCACAGTAAAAAAAATAAAATTCATAGTATTGAGAAAAAAATTTTTCCTTAAAAATAAAGTAAAAGAGGTATGTTAAGATGGCAAAAAGA
>CAZIHC010000325.1:0-2692 GCA_964538605.1 uncultured Herbinix sp.
ATTTTGAAGGTTCTTCACTGCGATGCTGGCAATTATAATAAATATCCCCCCAAGTATATGTGTAAAACATCGATTTTGGTGTAAGACTTGCAGTTGCATTTTTTACATAATCCGCTTCCAGGTTTTGAATTTTGGTAATTTCCCCTCTGGGGGATATATAATGATTCTTCATTGATATATGATAAAATTCATCAGCATCCAACTTAATTGAAAAAGTAATTTTAGGCAGCTTTTTTAGTACTTCAGGCCCTTCCTTTATAAGTAAGTCCGTAAATCCACAATCAGCCATAATACCTCCCTAATAAGCACCGGTGTCTTCATACCGGAAACCTACTCTTAAGATATTCAAATGACCCTTTTATTACATCAGTCAACCATTCAATTTCTTCCTCTGTAACAATAAACGGCGGTCCAATATGAATATATCCTTCAAGCAATCTGACATATACTTCATGTTTCAAAAAATATTCCGATAAAATATCAGTAATACCGTAAGTATAACTGAATGGTATGCGTTTCTCCTTATCAAAAACAATCTCGACACAAGCTAATAATCCCTGACAACGGATATCTCCTACAAAAGGATGCTCCGATAATTTCTCATTTAATTTGCTTTTTAACAGTTGTCCCCGTTCGGACACCCTGCTTACCAAGGCATCATTCTGTATTATGTCGATATTAGCACATGCAGCCGCGCATGAAACAGGATGGCCTGTATATGTATATCCGGGAACCAAAAAAGCCTGTTCAGGAATTTTGGCAGTAATTTTTTTATTTGTTGCCAGTGCTCCCAAAGGAGAATATCCGGAAGTGATGCCTTTAGCCATAACAACTATGTCGGGAATTACGTCAAAAACATTCATCCCAAACATTTGACCTAACCGCCCGAATCCCGTTACAACCTCATCCAGTATTAAAAGGACATTGTATTTATCGCAAATTCTTCGTATCTCTTTCCAATAACCCTTTGGTGGAATTGCAACTCCGCTTGCTGTGGAGATTGGTTCGGCAACAAATGCCGCAATATGCTCCGGCCCTTCACGCAATATAGTATTCTCAAGATCTTTTGCACATTCAAGGCCGCAACTGCTGCAATCATTATGCCCAAACTCACACCGGTAACAATACGGATGTGCAATCTTAATTAGTCCGGGAGGCGGCGGTCCTGCAGCATTGTTTAAAATTTCATTTCCTGCCATTGATATTGTCAGCAATGTTGCACCATGATATGACCCCCGTCTGGATATAATACGGTTTTTCTTTGGCTCCTTTTGCAATTTATGATAAATTCTGGCCATACGTACAGCTATTTCAACTGCCTCGGATCCACCTGACGTAAAGTAAACACGGTCAAAATCGTCAGGAAGTATCTCAAGCAGCTTTTCGGATAATTCAATAGCCCGGACATTCGAAAAACCCTCTTCTGAAAGAGCATAAGCCATGGTTTTTGCTTGTTTTTCCATTGCATCAGAAATACGATGCTCACCATGCCCTACATTGACAACCCATACTCCACTGAGTGTATCAAAATAAGCATTACCGACTGCGTCGTAAAGCCAACATCCTTTTGCAGACTCAAACACTATGGGACCGTTGTTGTTAACCATTTTTCTGTAACTTGTTCCAAACTGCCAGATGTTGCGCCTTGCCTTTTCCTGATATAAATGGCTTTTCATGGCCGTTTCCTGTGTTTTCACCTAAAACACCTCCAGTATTTTCGTTGGAGAAGCCAGTATCTTTAAAGATTCGATATAATCTTTTCGTTTTTTCTCAAAGTCTGCCCTGTGCTCTTTATCGAATAAATTTTTGTGTAATAAATCTATACTTTTTTTCGGTTGAAAAAGGGGGGCTTTATCAAACAACTCATCATACAGGTTATCTTGCATTACCGGAACCAGGAAACGATGCCATCCCCAAGGAAAAACCTTAAACGGTAATACTTTTTTTACCTCTCCAGCCATTGTCCTGTACCATTCCGGCATTCTGCAAAGAATGCTTTCCAATCTGCTAAAATCGATATATTTATCATTCTGAAACAGCACTATCGGTACCCCGCATAAAGCAGCCTGAGATAAGGTCACTGAAATCAAATTTGTCCCGCAAAACAAATCAGAGCAATGAAGCATTCGGTTGTAATCAACCGGATCTAGTCTCGTAAAATGCCTGTAATCTATTCGTTCATCAGCAAATGACCATTCTCTGCCGCCCACATGCAATACAGTAAGCGGTACATCCAACTCTAATAAATAGTTATGTATTATCCGTGGTACCCATTCAATTAGGCGTGCCGATTCAAAGGACCGTCCAACCTCAACATACTCCCATGGTGAGTTCACTATCATAACCACTTTGTTATCCGGCTTAATTCCCATCGACTCCCGCCATGCAGCCTTCATTCTGATATTATTTTCGTATGTATCTAACAAAGCTTCCACATCAAACAGACTACAGTTTATAATATTGCCTGCTGTTGCCTGCTCAGGGCGGTTAACCGGGCACGGACGGACTAAAAAATCACATTGTGTAATAAGGTCTGCCTTCATTCTCATTGGTACTCCGGCAAAATCCTGTAAAAAATGTGTCGACTCCCATTCATAATCGTCCAGCGTTCCAACTGGCACACCAATGGCTTTCACTTCCTTAAGTCCTACACCGCTCCATGTTGACGAAAAGTCCATAGTAAATACATCCG
>CAZIHC010000326.1:0-2689 GCA_964538605.1 uncultured Herbinix sp.
AATCGTTATTGGCCACAAAACAGATTTCCTGGCTGTCCGGCTTATTTGCAACGGGAAGATTTAATTCAGCGGCTATAGCCCGTATTTCATCTTTGGTATACGCTCCGACAGGCATAAGGGTGTGTTCAAGCTGAAATTGAGTCAGATTGTATAAAGCATAAGTTTGATCCTTGGCTGCGGTCACGGATTTCTTTACGGCAAATCTGCCGTTTTTAAGCTTTTCTATGGTCGCATAATGACCCGTAGCAATATAATCCGCACCGATTGACAAAGATCGGGTAAGCAGTGCTTCCCATTTGACAAATCTGTTACATGCGATACAAGGGTTAGGTGTCCTTGCCATAACATATTCCGACACAAAATAATCTATTACCGCTTCCTTAAATTCTTTTCTGAAATTCATTACATAGTGCGGAATATTAAGGACCGAAGCCACTCTTCTTGCATCTTCAACCGCACTTAAGCCACAGCAGCCGCCGCTTTCAGATATGGTGCAGACATCTTCGTCCTGCCATATCTGCATTGTAACACCTATGACATCATATCCCTGTTTTTTTAAAAGGTATGCTGCCACGGAGGAATCTACCCCTCCGGACATCCCAACTACTACTTTCTGCATTAGTAACTCCATTCTAATTCTGTTTAATAATCCTGCTTGTCCTCTTCTTCATCTTCATGGATATCATTTTTAGGCTTTCTTAAGCCTTCAATCTGAATACCTTTTTTCTCAGCATAATCCCACAATGCGGCATGGATAGCCTCTTCAGCCAGCAGTGAACAATGAACTTTTACCGGCGGCAGCCCGTCCAGTGCCTCCATTACTGCCTTATTTGTAACCTTCAGGGCTTCTTCAATGGTCTTTCCCTTTATCAGTTCGGTTGCCATACTGCTGGTGGCTACGGCGGCTCCGCAACCGAAAGTTTTAAATTTAACGTCACGGATAACGCCATTATCATCTATATCCAGATACATTCTCATTATATCTCCGCACTTGGCATTTCCTACGGTTCCTACACCGCTGGGATTTTCTATTTCACCCATGTTTCTGGGATTTGTAAAATGATCCATTACTTTTTTCGTATACATAGTTTTTCCTCCGGTATTTAATTAAGCTTTGAATAATAATTGCTCCAGTTAATAACGCTTGTTATATAAATAGTTTAACCTGTTAAAATTACTTATTGTAGAGTCAGTTTGCTATTATGTCTTTATTGATACTTAAACTTGTACTTTTATTTTTATGTTCCGGCTTATAATTCTTTTTATTTTAACCGGTATTATTATTTCTTTAATGTATAAGAAACATCTGTTTATATATTATCTTGCGCTGCTGCGTATAAAATCTTCATAAAGAGGAGACATTTGACGCAGCTTATAAACAATTTCCTTTATTTTTTCTACAGTATAGTCGATATCTTCATAGGTAATTTCGTCATTTAAAGTCAAACGCAGTGAACCATGGGCAATTTCATGAGGCAGACCTATTGCCAAAAGAACATGGGAAGGATCCAATGATCCGGATGTACATGCCGATCCGCTGGAAGCACAGATATTGTTCATATCCAGCATAATCAGCAGAGATTCTCCCTCAATAAACTGAAAACTGAAATTGGCATTATTGGGAAGCCTCTTTGTTCTGTGCCCGTTAAGCCTGGTATACGGAACCTCGGCAAGAATCCGTTTGATTAGATAATCTCTAAGTTCCGTTTCCTTTTTTGTTCTTTCCTTCATGTTAGCCATGGCAATTTCAACGGCCTTGCCAAAGCCGACTATATAAGGTACATTTTCGGTACCTGCTCTTCTGCCGCGTTCCTGAGCTCCTCCATGAATAAAGGAACCGATTCTTACCCCTTTTCTTATATACAAAAAGCCAATTCCTTTCGGACCGTTAACTTTGTGAGCGCTGGCGCTAAGCAAGTCTATACCCAGTTCATTTACGTCTATATCGACCTGACAGAATGCCTGAACCGCATCCGTATGGAAAATAATATTATGTTTCTTTGCAATTTGACCGATTTCCTTAATCGGTTGAATTGTTCCAATCTCATTATTTGCAAACATTATTGAAATTAAAATTGTATCAGGCCTTATGGCTTTTTCCAGCTGATCCAATTTAACGCATCCGAACTCATCAACATCTATATATGTTACCTCAAAGCCTCTTTTTTTCTGCAAATACTCACAAGTATGCAATACCGCATGATGTTCAATTTTAGAAGTTATAATATGTTTTCCTTTATTTTCAAAAGTTTCTGCTGTAGCTATAAGAGCCCAGTTATCGGCTTCAGTACCGCTGCCGGTGAAATATATCTCGTTGGTTTCGGCACCGATTGCTTTTGCAATAATCGATCTCGCATCATCTATGGCCTTTTTATTTTGCATGGCAAATTCATAAATACTGGAAGGATTGCCAAACATCTCACCAAAATAAGGGAGCATAGCTTCAACAACTTCAGGTCTGGTTCTTGTAGTAGCCGCATTATCAAGGTATATCTTCTTTTCCATGTGGTCATCTCCTAAAATAAAATTTTATAAGATAAACGAATGTAACTAAATCCGTTTATCGTAAATTTTCAGCATGTCTGTTTAGTTTTATTTGCTTCAGCAATACCAGCCTCTTTTTGAATTTCTTTGCTTTTTTCAACCAGATCGGAGAGCTTAATACCGTCAACAGCGTCATTTATACTAT
>CAZIHC010000327.1:0-2676 GCA_964538605.1 uncultured Herbinix sp.
ATAACGAGGCCGGTAAACTTCAGGTTATCCGTAAATACGGCCGGATTTTAGAAGAAGAATACAAAGAAAACGGGATTTATGTAAAGGCATATATATCAAAAGACAAGTATTATACGATATAGGAAAAAACTATTATGTACACTAGATATAGTAGAAAGTTATATGGTTCTACATATATATAGTGTACTTTTATATTGACTAAATGAATTAATTTTGATAATATGGATTATGAAAATGAAATCAGATACATTTTCTCTGATTATAAGATACGGGAAGGGAGACTGTTACATATGATTGAAGTAATTAAAAGAGACGGGCAGATTGTTGGATTTGATCTGCAAAAAATAAGTGCCGCAATAACAAAGGCATTTAAGGCAACCGAGAAGTTTTATAACGATGACATAATTAGTTTACTCTCCTTAAGGGTAACGGCAGATTTCCAGAATAAAATTAAGGATAATAAAATTCATGTAGAAGATATCCAGGACAGTGTCGAGCATGTTCTTGAGCAATCCGGATATACCGATGTTGCCAAGGCATACATACTGTATCGTAAAAACAGAGAAAAAATCCGTAACATGAAATCAACCATCCTCGATTATAAAGAAACTATAAACAGCTATATAAAAGAAGAGGATTGGAGAGTTAAGGAAAACTCCACCGTGACCTATTCTGTAGGGGGATTGATTTTACACAACTCTGGAAAGATAACGGCTAATTATTGGTTATCGGAAATTTACGACGAAGAAATTGCAAATGCTCACAGGAATGCTGATATACATATACACGATTTGTCAATGCTGACAGGTTACTGCGCAGGATGGTCTTTGAAACAGCTTATACAGGAAGGATTAGGCGGAATTCCGGGCAAGATTACCTCGTCTCCCGCAAGCCATTTATCTACATTATGCAATCAAATGGTTAACTTCCTCGGAATTATGCAGAACGAATGGGCAGGAGCACAGGCGTTTTCTTCCTTTGACACCTATTTGGCTCCCTTCGTAAAGGTAGATAATCTCTCATACAAGGAAGTAAAACAGTGTATCCAGTCCTTTGTATATGGCGTGAATACTCCTAGCCGCTGGGGAACTCAGGCTCCGTTCTCCAATATTACTCTTGACTGGACCGTCCCGGATGACCTTGCCGAACTTAATTGTATAGTTGGCGGCAAGGAGATGGACTTTAAATATAAAGACTGCAAAAAAGAAATGGATATGATAAATAAGGCATTTATCGAGATAATGCTCGAAGGAGATGCCAACGGCAGAGGATTCCAGTATCCTATACCTACTTATTCTATAACCAGAGATTTTGACTGGTCCGATACTGAAAATAACCGCCTGCTGTTTGAAATGACTGCTAAATACGGAACACCTTATTTTTCAAACTATATAAACAGCGACATGAAGCCCAGCGACATCCGTTCTATGTGCTGCAGGCTGCGTCTTGACCTTCGTGAACTTCGCAAAAAGACCGGTGGATTCTTCGGTTCCGGTGAAAGCACAGGCTCCATAGGCGTTGTTACCATCAACATGCCGAGAATTGCTTATCTGTCAGCCGATGAAGACGAGTTCTTTGAACGTCTGGACAGAATGATGGATATAGCTGCCCGCTCGCTGAAAGTAAAAAGAGATGTAATTACCAAGCTTTTGAATGAAGGCCTTTATCCTTATACAAAACGTTACCTCGGTACATTTGATAATCATTTCTCAACTATCGGCCTTGTAGGTATGAATGAAGCAGGTTTAAATGCAAGGTGGCTGCGTAAGGACATGACACATCCTGAAACTGTGGAGTTTACAAAGAAAGTTCTTAACCATATGAGGGATCGTCTGTCCGATTATCAGGAGCAATACGGAGATTTATACAACCTGGAGGCAACACCTGCCGAATCTACCAGTTTCCGTCTTGCAAAACATGATAAGGAAAGATATCCTGATATCATAACAGCAGGTAAACCGGGAGATACACCTTATTACACCAACAGCTCTCACCTGCCCGTTGGTTATACCGAAGATATATTTGAAGCCCTTGACATACAGGACGACCTTCAAACCCTTTACACATCGGGAACTGTTTTCCATGCCTTCCTTGGAGAGAAACTTCCAGACTGGCAGGCAGCAGCCAAATTGGTAAGGACCATAGCGGAAAACTATAAGCTGCCTTACTATACCTTGTCCCCGACTTATTCAATATGCAAAAAGCATGGTTATCTGACCGGAGAGCACTTTACATGTCCTGAGTGCGGAGAGCCTGCGGAAGTTTACAGCCGCATTACCGGTTATTATCGTCCGGTTCAGAACTGGAATGAGGGCAAGGTTCAGGAATACAAGAACAGAAAGCTTTATGATATTGAAAGATCCAGGACGATGCCTGTAAGCGAGGGTACAAGAAGTGTAAGTCAGTTGGAACTTGCTTCACAGATTGCATCCGAATCGGATGACGGATTGTATTTGTTTACTACAAAAACTTGTCCCAACTGCAATCTTGCAAAGGAATACCTGAAAGGTATTTCCTATACGATTATAGATGCAGAGGAAAATCCTGATCTTGCAAGGAAGTTTAATATTCTTCAAGCTCCTACTTTGCTGGAGATCAGGAACGGACAAGTTATGAAATATGTAAATGCATCAAATATTAAAAAATTTGTTGAGGATCAACTGGTAAAATTGTAAA
>CAZIHC010000328.1:0-2675 GCA_964538605.1 uncultured Herbinix sp.
CTCCGAGAAAATCACCCAAATAAGGCTCTCCGTATATGATTTTTTGGGAATTGTATAAGATTAAAAATTATTTGACTATGCCAAATTTAAGACTTAAAATTGTTCTGCTTAATATAGAAGAATACCGATTTTTAAACGGGTGGAGCAAAGACAAAAAGAAAGGCTCAAGCAGATTTGATCGGATTCCGACTGAAATAGTTGATGAAATCCATATAGCCGGCCCGGATGATTACAAACTTCTTATACCCGATTCGCTGGAAAAAGAGTTTACCTCCGGTGATTTTCACCGGGCAACCGGTCTTTCAAAAAATGACTCCTCCATAGCCCTAAATATTCTGAATTATGTCGGATGTATCGAAAGAACAGGAAAGAAAGGCCACAGTATTTTATACAGAAGGAAAAATTAATATAAAATAAAGACAATGGGTTTTAATTTTGCTATAATTTATCTATAAACTTACGTAAATTCTCTTATAATAAAAAAAGATATAAAAAATCATAAGGAGAACTGCAGTTATGAGCAATGAATTAAAAAACTATGATAATAATCAAATGAATACAGACCAAGATTCTGTATTAACCGAGAATACGGAACCCATTCCCTCCATGGATGATTTTAAAGACCTTATAGACAAATCTTTCAGAAAAATTTCCGAAGGGGATATAATAAAAGGCATTGTAATCGGAAAATCGGATACTGAAGTTACAGTGGATCTTGGGTATTATACGGAGGGAATAATCAGGCTTGAGGAATTAAGTAATGACCCGACTTTTTCAATAAAAGAGGATATTGCTGTCGGAGAAGAAATTTCTGCCATAGTTTTAAGCACAGATGACGGAAACGGCAATATATTGCTTTCAAAAAAGCGGGCTGATGAAATACTTGCATGGGATAAGATTTATGAGGATTTTGAAAAAAGAAATATCGTAAGGGTAAAAATAGTTCAGGCCGTAAACGGCGGTGTAATTGCATATCTTTACGGGGTTCGGGCCTTTATCCCGGCATCGCAGTTAACCTTAAGTTTTGTTGAAAATTTGGAAACCTGGGTGGGCAAAGAAATAGATGCAGTTATAGTTACTGCATCCAAGGAAAACAGAAAGCTTGTATTGTCCGGTAAAGAAGTGGAAATTCAAAAAGCAGAAACAGAAAAAGCCAATAAAATATCAAAGCTTGCCCGTGGTACTGTAACAACCGGAACAGTTGAAAAAATCATGCCGTACGGTGCATTTGTCAGCATAGGTGAAGGATTGTCTGGACTGCTTCACATATCCCAAATCAGCGAAAAAAGAATAAAGTCCCCAAATGAAGTTATTAAAACCGGTGATAAAGTTACGGTTAAAATAATTGATATAAAAGACGGTAAAATAAGCCTTAGCATGAAAGACGTCGAAGACAAAGATGAAGTTGTTGAGGACGTGGAAGAAGCGCCCGTTTCATATTCTACCGGCGGTGAAGCCACTACCAATTTGGCTTCTTTGTTAAAGAATATTAAACTTTAATCTTTTACTAAACTTAAATCTATCGACATAATTTTAATTTATTAAAATATCAGATAAAATCAGATGACGTATATAAATAAAAGGGCAATCCAAGGAATTTGTATCCATGGATACCCTTTTTACATTTTTAAATAAATTATCAGATTCCAAAGCCAAATAAAAATCTGTTTTTTCCGGCCTGTTTCTTTTCTTTTTTCTCTTTCTTTTTACTGTTATCAGACCCAACATCCACAATATTGTCGCTTTTGCTTTCATCCACAATGGTTCCTATAGACTCAATTACCGGTGATTTATACTTGGTATCATAATTATAACTATTTACCGGATGTGGACTGTAATTTTGAATCTCCCTGCTTAATGAAAGCATTTTCCTGTCCAGATAAGCCAATAACTCGGAACACTCCTTCAGCTCTTTCTGAATATGTTCAGGCGCTTCCCCTTCAAACTTATAGCAAATCTTATGTTCCAGGCTTGCCCATACATCCATGGCTATGGTTCGTATTTGGATTTCCACCTTGGTGTCGACCGTTATATTGGACAGGCAAACCGGTACGGATACTATCATATGATAGCTGGTATATCCGTTAGGCTTGGGATTCGCTATATAATCTTTAATTTTCAGTACCTTAATATCACTCATTTTTTTTATTAAATTGGCAATCCTGTAAATATCGGAAACAAAAGAGCAAATTATTCTTATTCCCGCAACGTCATTAATATATTTAATTATATTTTCTATATTCACCTCTTTGCCGTATCTCATGAGCTTTTTTGCAATACTCTTAGGGGTTTTTATTCTGTATGTAATATGCTCAATCGGGTTGTACTGATGAGCCAACTTAAATTCATTGTTGAGGATTTCAAGCTTAGTGTTTAATTCTTTAAGCGCCGCATTATAAAGCATTAAACAATAGTTCCACTCCTCAGCTTCATTGTACAAAACAGGCAGATCCATTGCATCACAACCCTTCAAACAGTTAATTTTCACAAAAAAATATAATTAGTCATGCGAGTTTTGTAAGTTCAGTATAACATAAAATTATGAACAAACCTTTAAGAAATTAAATCTTAATTGAAAATTAAGATTTTTTTATGTCAAAATTTAAACAAAAATTATTTTTTGAAGAGCTAATTGCGATGTACGCAGAACCTAGATATGTAAATAATAGAGAGTG
>CAZIHC010000329.1:0-2672 GCA_964538605.1 uncultured Herbinix sp.
GCAAAAAGTTGGTGACGTTTCATAACCGTATTTTTACTAATCTGTGCAGCATGGTTTTTGCACCAACCGAAAGTATGAAGCAGTATCTTATTGAGAACGGAACCAATACTAATATTGAAATTGTTCCGACAGGAATAAATCCCGAAGATTTTCTATATGATAAAGAAACGGCAAAGAAAATAAGAAGCCGGTACCTTGGGGACAAAAAGTTTCTTTTATGTACGGTATCAAGACTGGAAAGAGAAAAGAATATCCTGTTCATGCTGGAAGGGCTGGCCAGGTTAAAAAGCAAAAAGGGCTCCTGTTTTCGCCTGCTTTTAATCGGGGACGGAAGTCAGAAGGACGAACTTAAGTCTGTGGCTTACTCGCTCAATCTGACCGATAATATTATATTTGCAGGTCGCGTGGAACATTCTCAAATTCGTAATTTTTATCATGCCAGTGATGTCTTTGTCTTTGCATCAAGATCCGAAACCCAGGGTATAGTCCTTCTGGAAGCCATGGCAGCAGGTTTGCCTGTAGTTGCCGTAAAAGCTTCCGGCGTAAATGACGTTATAACTGACGGTTGGAACGGATATTTGGCGGAACCTTATGTTGCGGAGTGGGAGAGGAAACTGGAAATGCTTCTTGACAACCGGAGCCTAAGAGAATGGATGAGCAAAAATTCCGTAACCAGGGCAAAGGAATATCTGGCCTCCAATATAGCCAGAAAAGTCGAAAAACTATACAAAAAGTTAATTTATGAGCACAATATAGAGCAGGTTTATGAAAACAGAATTATGTGATCATAAAATCTGCTAATCCCAAAATAGAGAGAAGGTGGCTATGCATTTTTTATAGCCTTCCTCTTATTTTAACATCATTTAATGAAATGTAGAAAATTATATACCGGTTAATATGTGATATTATAAGGAAGAAAATACGACAGAAATTTTATGCTCATATTTGTTTATAAAAAATTTTATGTCTGTAGTCCTTAAAAAAAGGAAGGACGCAAAGCGTCCTGCCTTACAGACAGTTTTGCAATGCGTCCTTTTGGTGTTATATATATTTGAATGAGTGATTTAGACTCTTTAGAATAAGTTATCCGGTTTTTTATCCGGATGTTCGGGTGCAGGCCATACGGTATTAAGCGGATAAGGTTTCTTCTTTGCATCATCTTTGAGAGGGAAGGGCCAGCATACCTGCTGTTTTTGCAGCAGTTTAATGCACAGATAAATAACGGATTTATCGGTAAATTCTCTGAATTCTTCTTCATTCGGCAGATTGTCGATAGGTTTACCCTTTTCGTTTATATCGGCGTCATATACTGCGGCCCATTCAAGTTCGCAGTATACAGGCTCGTTGAAGATTTCAACATTCGATCTGTCGGCTTCTCTGATGTCTTTACCCATTCTCTTTTCGTCAAAGTACCTTGCTATTAAAGCAGGAGGATTCGGTATAATCTGAGGTTTTGCTCCGAAGAAATCAACCTTGGTATATACTTTGAAAGGAACATGAACCGTAGTATCTTTGATGGTGCCTGCAATGCTGTTATGTTTGTTGGTGCAGGTCTTTGTGGCATATTCTATATTTTTCCTGATGTAACCTTCTATAAATACTTTATTTGTTTGAGGAATGTACCTGCACTGTGTCAGGAACACCTGTTTCTCAATTCTCTTAATTTCGTATGCGGGTTCATTAAGTCTGATTTTAGCCTCGGAATCGATCTGAACTACGAATTCACTAAGAATTCTGGGGATTTTAAAATCTCCTCCGGGCCAAGGATAATTTTCGGCACCCGGCAGGGTATCCGATTTCAATACAGCAGCATTGCAGAAGTCCTTATCACAGTTGCTGGCATAAGCTTCGGAACTTACAACAGTGGCACTTCCGTATTTGTAGTAATTATCCATATCTCACCTCTCCTATTTACTATTTATTTTTAGTTTCAATATATATTATTCAAATTGTCGAAAAATGTGCATAATACTTGTCGAATCAAAATCATTAATGTCGTTTACGATTGGTTAGATGTAGATTAAAAGTGATAAAAGCAAATCAAATAAGATTAGGTAGTTCTTCTTAAATCGGAATATTCATGTTATAATTTATAAGGAAATTTTGCATGTTAAGTTAAGGACATCATATGTAAAGGGGCATAAAAATGAACATAGCGTATTTTTTGAAAACCAAAGCAGAAGTATCATATCTTTATGAAGATTATACCCTTCGTCAGGGCCTTGAAGAGATGAGGAAAAACGGTCATACCGCCATTCCTGTGCTTTCGGCCGATGACAAATATATAGGAACCATAAGCGAAGGGGATTTTTTATGGTTTTTGGTGGATGACAGAAAAGAAAATTTGTATAAAACCAATTTGGATAATATAGATAAGATACAGATAAAAAATATATTTAAGAAAGGAAAAAACCCCAGTGTAAGGATTACGGCCACAATGGATGAACTTTTGATGAGGGCAATGGATCAGAATTTTATACCTGTGGTGGATGACAGAAATTATTTTATCGGTATAATAACAAGAAGAGATATAATACGTTATATTAATTCCAAACTTGCTAATGATAATAAAAGTATGGTAACGGAGGATAAGAATGCCGATTGAAAAAGTTAAGCAATATTTCAGCAGATGGGGGATACAAGACAGAATACTGGAATTTGACGTATCAAGT
>CAZIHC010000330.1:0-2651 GCA_964538605.1 uncultured Herbinix sp.
GCCAAATTGGCAAGTGGAGTAACTCCTGTGGAAACTTATTTACAACATGGTATAAATCTGGCTATCGGAACAGACGGAGCCTCAAGCAATAATGCATTGGATATGTTTCGTGAAATGTATATGATATCTATGTTGCAAAAGATCATGACAATGAATCCGCAAAGCGGTGCCCCTGAGCAGATAATAAAAATGGCTACAGTTGACGGAGCCCATGTTATGGGATTATATGACTGTGATGTATTGGCACCGGGAAAAAAGGCGGATATAATTATGCTGGATTTAAAAAATCCTTGTATGCAGCCTATGCATGATATAATACATAATATTGTATATAGCGCAAATAAGAGTATTGTAAAGATGACGATGATAAACGGCCGGGTTCTGTATCAGGATGGGAAGTATACAACAGTTAATCAGGATGAAGTAATAGAAATGGCAAATGAGATGGTTGCAAAACTAATGCATTAAACAGGTTTTATAAAAAGGCCCAATAAAGGGCCTTTTATTTAAAATTTAATATTGGAATATGCAGGTATTATTGCTATAATTAGTTTAATTAAAACCAAAAATTACTAAATTTCGGGGTGGTTAACCAATGTTAATGGTCAGTAATGTTACTAAAAAATATGGTAAACTGGTGGCTAATGATAATATCAGTCTTTTTGTCGATGCAGGGGAAGTTTCATTATTATTGGGACCAAACGGGGCCGGAAAATCCACATTAATAAAATGTATATCCGGGCTTTTAAAATATACAGGAACCATAGAAATATGCCACAATAATAATAAGAGCCTTGAGGCCAAAAAGGATTTGGGATATATACCGGAAGTACCGGCTCTTTATGATATGCTTACCGTATGGGAACATATGGAGTTTATTGCACGGGCATATTCTCTGGAAAACTGGAAAGAAAGAGCCGAAGCATTCTTGCAAAGATTTGAACTGGATGACAAGAAAAAGAAACTGGGAAGGGAATTGTCCAAAGGAATGCAGCGGTTATGGTTATTTTCAGCCAGTTGATGTCCATAGGTGTGTATGTATTTACTAACGGAAATGAAAAACGAAAGAATCTAATTAGGATGCTTTTGTACGTATATTTGGGTGTGATTGCTGTTGCCGCATTTATTTTGATTCAAAAAGAAGAGGCAGGAGCTTTGGAAGCAGTGTATAAACTGGCTGACAGCGAATGGTTTGGCTATCTGCCTGTTGCCGGCTGGTCTGTAATGTTTTTTAAAGGGATTTTAACCGGTTCGGTTTTAAAAATAGCCATATCCCTGGGATTGTTTTTGCTGATAAGCATATTGTTCATTGTAATGCTGGCCGGTAATGAAGCCGATTACTACGAAGATGTTCTTCATTCCACCGAAGTTACTTTCCAGAGAATGATGGATGCCAAGGAAGGCAGAAATGTATCAACAACCGTAAACAGGCAGATTAAAGTTAAAGAAAAAGGGCATGGAATAAATAGAGGTAAAGGAGCTTCCGTATTTGTATATAAACACCTGGTGGAAATGAAACGCAGCAGCAAGATTTTATTTATTGACAGTTATTCTATAATTGTTTCAATAATTATAGGAATTGTAGGATATTTTCTTAATGACGATAATATGTCCTATACTATTTTGACAACACTTGTCTATATGCAATTTTTCTTTACTGTATTCGGCAGGTTAAAAATAGAACTTATTAAGCCATATATTTATCTGATTCCGGAATCGGCATTTAAAAAGCTTTTGGCCGCCAGCATTTCGTCAGTATTAAAACCCTGTGTAGATGCGGTTTTATTCTTTGGGATACTGGCTTTGGTCGGAGGGGCAGGCATACTGCAATGTATATTCATGGCTTTGGCCTATATAGCTTCAGGGGTCGTATTTGTAGGATTAACTGTAGTATATCAGAGGGTATTCGGCAGCCAGCCTAACATGTTAGCCAGAGCATTTATCGGTATTATACTGTTTATTGTTGCTCTTGTTCCCGGTATAGCAGCTTCAGTTTTGGTAACCATTTATTTGCTTCCCGAGAGTCTGTATTTTATGGCTACATTGCCGTTTACCATTGTTTGCCTGATGGCAGCATTAATTATGATTTTTGCCTGCAGGAATTTGATTGATAAGGCCGAGTATTCGGAAAAATACATGTGATAGAATCATATTTGTCACTTTAGTTTCTAAGCCGCTCAGGGTTAATTATAACCTGAGCGGTTTTTTATAGAAAATTGAACCTTAATCGAAGGAAGTTTTACTGGCATAGTGTAAAGGCGGGATAATAAAATAACACTATATAAAATAGCACTATATGCATAATGTATAAAATATGAAGTGTGATTTGTGCAAATTGCACAAGTGTATAAAATACAAAAAACCAACACCCAATATATGGTAATTTAGATGCATGAAAACATTATTAAAAGATAAAATGTGAATTGTTGATATATGGTTATAAGAACCTGATCATGATTATCATAGATAATTTTTTATAGTTTCTAAAAGTTAGTATATATTTTTAAAGTAATATATTATTAATGAAATATTTGAATACTTGTTTTTAATCTATATATTAAACTGATTATATACAGAATTCTGTGAACTAAACCAAAGGTATTTATTGCAAAATAGAAACGGACAAAGTTGCAAAAAAAATTCCCCAGTTT
>CAZIHC010000331.1:0-2649 GCA_964538605.1 uncultured Herbinix sp.
AAAACCCCTCCATGTAGGCCATATGCGTTCAGCTGTTATAGGTGAAAGTTTAAAACGTATCTTCAGATTTATGGGAAATGAAGTTATCGGAGACGTTCATTTGGGCGACTGGGGAACGCAGATGGGACTGGTTATAGCAGAGCTGAAAAGAAGAAAGCCAGATCTGGTTTATTTTGACGAAAATTATACCGGGGAATACCCCGAGGAAGCTCCTTTTACACTTTCGGAACTGGAGGAAATCTATCCTGCTGCCAGCGCTTATTCAAAAGAGAATCCTGAGTTTCGCGAGGAAGCCAAGAAAATTACCTATCTTATGCAAAACGGTCACAGAGGGTACATGGCTTTATGGAAGCATATGCAGGATGTATCCGTAACCGATTTAAAAAGGATATATGAAAGGCTTAATGTTTCCTTTGAACTTTGGAAGAAGGAAAGCGATGCCCAGCCTTATATCCCCGATATGGTTAAATATCTAAAAGAAAACGGCTATGCAAGAATAAGCGACGGAGCTTTGGTGGTTGATGTAAAAGAAGAAACCGATACCAAAGAAATACCGCCTTGTATGATACTGAAATCCGACGGAGCTACCTTGTATAATACAACTGATTTGGCAACCATAGTAGAACGGATGGAGCTCTTTAATCCTGATCAGATAATATATATTACAGATAAAAGACAGGATTTATATTTTGAAACCATATTCCGCTGTGCAAGAAAGACCAAGCTGGTAAATGAGAATACAAAACTTAAATTTATAGGCTTCGGCACTATGAACGGCAAAGACGGCAAACCTTTCAAGACCAGGGACGGCGGAGTTCTTCGTCTTGAATATTTAATTGATATGGTGACCGATGAAGTATACCGCAAAATCATGGAAAACAGAACCATGGACGAAGAAGAAGCCAGAAAAGTCGCCGAAAAGGTAGGTCTTGCAGCTCTTAAGTATGGGGACTTGTCTAACCAGATATCCAAGGATTATGTCTTTGATGTGGACAGGTTTACTTCTTTTGAAGGAAATACCGGCCCCTACATTTTATATACAATTGTTAGAATAAAATCTATTCTTGAGAAATTTAAAGAAACAGGAAAAACGGTAAATTCCGGTCTTGAGATATTGTCAGCCCAGTCAGATACGGAGCGGGATCTGATGCTGCAAATAACGAAGTTTAGTGACACGATTCAAGGGGCATATGAAGAAATGGCACCCCACAGGATTTGTCAGTATATATATGAATTATCGGATAAATTCAGCAGTTTTTATCATGAAACCAAGATCATATCCGACGAATATGACGAGAAAAGACAGGCATCCTTAATACTTTTGATTACGCTTGTACAGGGAATATTGCTGACATGCATTGACCTTTTAGGATTTACAGCACCTGACCGTATGTAGACTACTAAATAAGCGAGGTATCCAAAATTCCCTATAAAGCGAAGGGGAAGAGGATGTCCTCGCTTTAATGACATAGGAGGGCATATATGTATAACTTGATTTCTAAACTGGTCGTATATAAAAATCTCGGTGATAAATGTCTGCTGGTAAAACTGGCCGATGTAATCAAGGAATTTGATTACCTGTCGGAAAACAGAGAGGAAATTAATCATATTGAAAAGGAAAATATCATATCCAGGATTTACACCCTTATAAATGAACTTTTGGATATAGCCACCGTATATGGTTTTGATAATAACCTGTGGCAAAATTATCTGGCCTATCTGCTTATAAGTACAGAAAATCCTTTCAGCATTATCTGTGAAAAATCGGGGGCAAAAGAAGGAACTGTAAATATATTTGCAAAATCGGACTTTAAAATATTTAAAGAATTGTTTCATTATGATTTTTCCGGGCTTGAAAGTAAACTAGGAATTAACTGTTTTTCCGTAATAACCAATTATAAGGCCATAGAGAAAAACAGCACCAGATACAACAAAAACGTCAGTGACAAGGTAAAAATGATAAGTGAAAAAATAGCGGCTGCAAAAGACGAGGATGAAATTTTTAAGATTGTCACCGATTTTTACAGGGATTATGGTGTGGGCAAATTTGGTCTTAATAAAGCTTTCCGTATTTCAAAAGAAAAAGGGGATTTGGAAATAATACCGATAATCAACACCCGGGATGTACGGCTTTCTGATTTGGTTGGTTATGAGATGCAAAAACAGAAGCTTGTTGAAAATACAAAGGCTTTTGTGGAAGGAAGAAAGGCCAATAATGTCCTATTATACGGTGACAGCGGTACGGGGAAATCCACATCGGTTAAAGCTATCCTGAACGAATTCTACGACAAAGGCCTTCGGATGATCGAAATATATAAGCATCAGATTAAGGAACTTCCCGAAGTTATTTCTCAGATAAAAAACAGGAATTATAAATTCATTTTATATATGGACGATCTGTCCTTTGAAGAATTTGAAACCGAATATAAGTACCTTAAGGCGGTAATAGAAGGAGGCCTGGAAAACAAGCCGGACAACATACTTATATATGCCACATCCAACCGCAGGCACTTAATTAAGGAAACATGGAAAGACCGGTCAGATATTGAATACAATGAAGACATCCACAGGTCTGATACCATGGAAGAAAAACTTTCATTGGTACAGCGCTTTGGAATTACCATAAATTATTCGGCTCCTTCCAGGGAC
>CAZIHC010000332.1:0-2630 GCA_964538605.1 uncultured Herbinix sp.
AGATGGGGTTGTGAACTAACTGTTTCACAAACCCCAACATTTATTATAGAACCCATTAAATATTGAACCTAAATTTTGAAAAAGGTAAAGGTTTTTGAAATGCAAACTAAGTTTATTTACAAATAAAAATAAAATTATACATATACTGTATTAATTTATTTAATTTTATGGTAAAATTAGTATATACAGAAAATCTTAAGGAGTCTTAGCTTATGGATAATATAATTTATCCTGCTCATTATAGGAAAACTGATGAAGCCATACAAACTGTTGAAGAACATTTAATTGGGGTCAGTAAATTATGCTCTGAATTTGCAAAAGAGCATGGTTTCGAATGTACAGGGAGATTAATTGGTTTATTGCATGATATGGGTAAGTATACCACGGAATTTTTTGAGTATATAAGTGAAGGAATACACAGAGATAAGGATGGGCTTGAACCATTAAAAAAGACTGTTGATCACGGGAAATACGGAGCTATATTTTTGTATGATCGGTATTGTAAAGATAATCTGAAAAATCGGGCTTTTGCTGAAATATTGGCAATGATAATTTGTTATCATCATGGAGGGTTGGAAGATTATATAAACAATGATTTAGAATGCAAATTAATAAATCGTTGCAAACTTAATGATACAGAAGAACACTATTACAAAGAAGCTTGTGAAAGACTTTTTGAAAGGGTGATGTCATTTGCAGAAATTAATGAACTATTCAAAAAGTCGGCAGAAGAGTTCCATAGATATTGTTCCTCAAGCGAAAAGTTAGACAAGTTTGATCTCCATTTATTAATAAAGATTTTGTATAGTTGTTTGATTGATGCAGACCGTTATGATACATATTGTTTTATTCAAAATATTAATACAGATGACGAGATAAATAGCAAAAAAAATATAAACAATTTATGGAATATATTTGATCAAAGACTGTCAATTACGGAAAATAAGCTACAAAATAAACAGACTAGAACGGAATTGGAAACCAAGATACACGGTTTGCGACAAGATATATGGAAGCAATGCAGAGATTTTGGATTTAAATCTGAAGGGATTTATACATTAACAGTACCGACCGGCGGAGGAAAAACATTATCTAGTTTAAGGTATGCCATAAATCATGCAAAAAAACACAAAAAAAAGCGGATAATTTATGTTCTTCCATTTACTACTATAATCGAACAGAATGCAACTGTTGTGAGAGATACACTTGATGCGGGAGATTATTTGCTTGAACATCATTCAAATGTAATATATGAAGACATGAGTAATAATGATAATTTGACGGACGAAAAATGGGAGTATTATAGGCTCCTTACTGAAAGATGGACATCACCTATTATTTTTACTACGATGGTCCAGTTTTTAAATACGATATTTGCAGGAGGAACACAGAGCATAAGACGTTTACATAATATAACAGATTCTATTTTGATTTTTGATGAAATACAGGCACTTCCTATTAAATGCATTTCACTCTTTAATAAGGCAATAAATTATTTACACAGAGAGTGTCGAAACACAATTATCTTATGTTCCGCAACACAACCAAGCTTAGAACAGGTAGAGCATCCTTTATGTATAAGTGGGGAAATAATTAAAAATTTAGATGAAAAATTTAAAGAGTTTAAACGTATGAATGTAAAGCCGGTACTGAAAGATGGGGGCATGAGTATATCTGGTTTGACAGAATTTATACAAAACAAAAAGCTTGAAAACACAAGTATACTTGTAATTATGAATACAAAAAGTATGGCAGAAAGAGTTTTTAAAGAACTAAAAAAATATATTACAGGCGATAATGTATCTTTATATTTTCTAAGTACTAATTTATGTCCTGCTCATCGTAAGGATAAAATCAGTGAAATAAAAAATAAACTGAAGAACGGAGAACATGTAATTTGTGTCAGCACTCAGCTGATTGAAGCCGGGGTTGATATCAGCTTTTCTTGTGTAATAAGACATTTGGCAGGACTTGATTCCATTGCGCAGGCTGCAGGAAGAGGGAACCGTAACGGGGAGGGTGAGATAAAGGATGCCTACATTGTATATGTGGAAGGCGAGCAATTGGGCTCACTGGACACCATAAAATACGGAGAAGAAGCAACAAAAGCAGTATTGGACAAGTATATGTATAATCCTGAATACTTTGACAATGATCTGCTTTCTCCAAAAGCGTTACGTTATTATTACCAAAATTATTATAATCTTAGTAGAATAAACGAACAGATGAATTATCCGATAATGAACGAAAAGGTAACTATATTGGAGAAACTTTCTGTTATAAACAAAAGAAATGAATATCAAAGACGTTATAATGAGGAATGTCCTACAATATTGCAATATCAGTTTAGGACAGCTGCAAGACATTTTAAAGTAATTGATGATGATGACATATCAATTGTAGTTCCTTATAGTGAAGGGAAAAATATCATACTAAAGTTGATAGATAAATCGACTTTCTATCCAGATGCCAAATTAATCCGTCAGGCGCAGATGTATTCTGTAAATATATCAAAAAAAATTTATGAGAAACTAAAAGAACAACAGGCAATCGAGATAATTAAAAGTTGCGGTATTTTGATTTTGAATGAAAGATTTTATGACCAGGAATTAGGGGTTATAACGGAAGGG
>CAZIHC010000333.1:0-2628 GCA_964538605.1 uncultured Herbinix sp.
TAAAGACACTGATACATGGGGTGCCTTCAAGTATGATGCGAAAAAAGATATTCTGCGGGTAACGGTTCCCGTTGAAAAGATCGCCGAACCTCTTTAGGGGATGAGAATTTGTCTTTTGTCCCGTTATTGTCAAAATCCGTTATAACCTTAATTACCTCGGTCATATCATTGTTAAGTATTATTATTCTGTTGTTGCCCGTATCCGCGACTACAACTTTGCCGTCCGGCGTCTTGCATATGTCCTGCGGGTTTGAGAACGCTCCCAAAGATTCCCCCTCATAGTATAACTGGGTGCCCGAAACGGCTCCGGAAGGTATGTAGGCTGCCGGAGTGTATACAATATCTTCATAGAAATTATAATTATAGGTGTCATAGGGCAGTTCGCTTGCCAGAGCAATACGGCTTTTTCCCGCCAGGGTTATGATGACCGCGGCAAGAATAATCGCTCTCATTAATTTATTCATAGTTCCCATATAAACAGCCCCCTTATTCTTTCATGCCCGAAGTAGTCATCGTTTCCATAATATTGCTTTGGCAAATGAGGAAAAACGTGATCGGAACGGCCGCTATAACAAAGGTTACGGCAGCTCCCGCACCTGCCCTGGCCGGTCCCCCCTGGGTAATCTGCAAAAGAGCATATTGCAGGGGCTTTAATTCTTCGTCCCGAAGGAAAGTGCCGCCCGTATTGCCCCACATCTGCTGAAACTGGAAGATTGCCAGGGTAAGCCAGGCAGGTTTTACGTTGGGCATTACGATGGTCCAGAAAATCCTGAATTCTCCGGCTCCGTCGATTTTCGCCGATTCCATTAAGGTATCCGGAAGCTGCTCCATAAACTGCTTCATCAGATAAAGTCCCATGCCGAAGGACCAGGCCGGCAGTATCAGAGCCAGATATGTATTGTTTATGTTAAGCCATGAGATAATCAGATATTGGGGTATCTGGGTTACCTGCCATGAGAACATCATGGACAGGATAACCATGTTGAACAAAAGATTTCTTCCCGGAAATTTATGTTTTGCCAGAGGGTAAGCCGCCAATGATGCGACCAGAACGTGTCCCACCATTCCGCCCACGGTAATGATTACTGTATTAATTATGTACCTGGAAAAAGGAACCCAGGAATCGCTTATCAGTACAAAAAGATCGGTAAAATTCTCAAGGGTCGGGTTTTTTACGAAAACTTTCGGCGGATACTGGAACAATTCGTCCAGGGGCTTAAGGGCATTATTGACTATCATAACCAGCGGCAGAACCATAAATAAGCCGCATATAAACATAAGCCCGAATAAAAGCCCGTTGCCGGCCTTGGACCGGTTAAGCCTTGTTTCTTTTGCCCTCATCCAGAAGGGAACCCATTTTTTATTGGAGTAATCCACTATTTCTCTTTTTCTCATTATTCACCGACCCTCCTAAGCATCCGCTGCACCAGCTTGTTGGTACCTACCATCAGGAGGAACAGAATCGTGGCAATGGCCGATGCATATCCCATTTCAAATCTTGTCGAACCGTAATCCAGAAGATGGGTTACCACGGTGGCACCGGCATAGTTTATCGAAGGGTTGCCGGCAAGGTTTATGGAAATGTCGGCTACGGCAAAGGACTGGGTGATCTGCATAACCGCACCGAACATAAGCTGGGGTTTCATGGCGGGCAGGGTAACAAACCACAGTTCCTGCCAGCGGTTTTTGACCCCGTCGATGGCCGCCGCTTCATATAAGCTTTTGTCTATAGTCTGAAGGCCCGCGATAAAGGCCAGAAATCCCGTACCCAGGCTCAGCCAAAGCTGAACAATAATAAGTATGGGCAAAACATATTTTTCGGTTTTCATCCATATGATGGCTTCGTTTATAATTTCATACTTAAGAAGGATACCGTTCAGGTAGCCGTATCTGTCTCCGGTCAAAATCAGATTCCAAACCACATAGGCATTTCCGCATATGCTGGGAGCATAGAATACCAGTGTCAGCAATGCCCGCAGTTTGCCCCGGAATTCATTGATTATCCATGCAAACAAAAGGCATAGCATATAGCTGATCGGTCCGGTTATGACCGCAAACAGCAGGGTATTTTTCAGGGAAATCATAAAGATGTCGTCTTCCAGAAGAAGCTTGATATAGTTTTTCCATCCTACAAAATCCGGCATCTCCAGCACGTTGAAATTAGTGAAACTGAGCACCATCGACATAAGAACCGGCAGCACCGTAAAGAAGAAAAACAGGATGAAATACGGCGCCAGCATCAAATAGGATGCCCTGTTTTTATATATCTGATATCCGAGGGTCCTTTCTTTTTCGATTTTTGAAAGGGAATTTTTTGATTTCTTTCTACCTATTGCCATAATTGTCCTCCCGTTTACCGTAAACCGTCTTCCCTGTTTATACCCAGTTCTTCCATCTTATAGGCAATCTCGGCATTAATATAAATTACCTTATCCATCAGTTCTTCCCTTGGCGTTGCGCTGTCGGTTTCGGTAACGACCGTATAAAATGCATTGTTTATATTGCGCCAGGTATAATATCCGCCAGGAACCTGCGGGATTCCCTTAACCTGTGCAAACTGGGCCATCAGCTCTTTATAATCATCAACCGGCCATGCCAGATTCTCCAGAGCTTCCAGGTTAGCCGTCG
>CAZIHC010000334.1:0-2617 GCA_964538605.1 uncultured Herbinix sp.
AAGCAGGGCTTAGTTATCTGGGGCTTGGGGTACAACCCCCTCAGGCAAGCCTTGGACGAATGCTGTCAGAAGCTCAAAGCTACCTTTTGGATTCTCCGTGGTATGCATTGGCACCGGGATTAATGATAATTCTGACGGTCCTCGGCTTTAGCCTCATCAGTGGAGGAATGGAAAATGGCTAATTATGAAGCACTTTTAAGCGTAGAGAATCTGTCTGTTGGATTTTTATATAAAGGAAAAATTAAAACCGCAGCAGATAATGTTTCATTTGAGGTTAAGAAGGGTGAAATAATTGGAATCGTGGGAGAATCAGGTTCCGGCAAAACCATGACTGCCCTGTCTGTAATAGGGCTTCTTCCTCAGTCTGCCAAAATTTTAAGCGGAAGAATAAATTTTCTCGGAAAAAATCTTCTAGCCATAGAAGATAAGGAATTTCGCAGAATTAGAGGAAGCGAAATATCAATGGTTTTTCAGGACTCAATGACATCTTTTAATCCGCTTCTGACCATAGGAGCTCAGGTAGAGGAAATGCTCAGGCTTCATTCCAAATATTCAAAAGAAGAGTATAAGGCTATAACAATTGAAGCATTAGAGGAAGTGGGTTTATCAGAACCCCAGGAAATATATAAAAAGTATCCTCACCAACTATCCGGCGGAATGCGCCAGAGAGCAATGATCGCTATGGCCATGATTACCCGGCCGAAACTGGTTATTGCTGATGAACCTACGACTGCCCTTGATGTTACAACACAAAGCAAAATACTTGGGCTGCTGAAAAAAATGAATGAAAAACATGGTACAGGTATTATCCTGATTTCACATGATCTTAGGGTAATTCAAAGCATTTGCGACAGGGCACTTGTTATGAAGGATGGCAAGATTGTGGAGGCCGGACTGACAAATAAGTTATTTGCTCATCCCGATAATGAGTATACAAAACAGCTTCTTGCGGCAGTACCCGTGCCGTTTTCTCAAAATATCACGAGGTCAAATATTAATCAAAATGAAAGTATTCATAACGGTTTTGATAGTTATGATAATATGAGTGAAACATTTAAACCCGGATTTTCTTCTCACGATAAAGAAGCGGACAATATACTTACAATTAAGAATCTAAATGTATTTTACAGAGAAAAGGGTATGGGCCTTTTTGCAAAAAGGAGCAGAAAACAAGTAATTCATGATGTGACTTTTTCAGTGAAACAGGGAGAAACTCTTGGTATAGTCGGGGAGAGCGGAAGTGGAAAGTCTACGCTGGCAAAGGCTATTGTCGGGCTAAATAAGGAAATTGAGGGAGTAATAAAAATCAGCGGTGATGGAAAAATAAATAAATTTTCTATGTCCAGGCCGCAGATGGTTTTTCAGGATCCGTACGGAAGTTTAAATCCGACAAAAAAAATAGGGTGGATTTTGGAAGAACCTTTAAGATTTCAGACGAACCTTAGCAAAAAAGAGAGGTTGGCAAAAGTTAATGAAATAATCCGTGAAGTAGGGCTTTCATCGGAGTATTTGGAACGGTTTCCTTCTCAGTTAAGCGGTGGACAAAGACAAAGAATAGCCATTGCTGCAGCCCTTATTGTTAATCCAAAACTGATTGTTCTTGATGAGCCTGTATCATCACTGGATGTTACCATTCAGGCACAAATACTGCGCTTGCTTAAAGACCTGCAAAAAAAATATAATCTGACTTATGTTTTTATTTCTCATGACTTAAATGTTATCTTTCAGATTTGCAACCGGGTTTGTGTCGTATATCAGGGTGTAATTGTGGAGATGAAGGAAGCAAAGGAGCTATTTTTCAGGCCTGAACATGATTACACAAAAAAACTGCTTAAATCAGCAATGCTGCATGAATGGTATTAATAGCTTTATTGCAATAAGGAATATACGGAAACATAAACAGACTGCAGACAATGATCTGATACTAATGTGATATTTTGAAAATAGTATCATGGATTACGGCACAGCGTGGTCCACATACAGTTACCGCATACTTCCTCTCTTTTACCCGGAATTATAATATTATGTAATATCAGATTGCTTAATTCATTATAATGCATGATATCTCCATCGGTCAGGCTGCAAAGTGATAACACCTGCCTGTCGTACTGCGAAACTTTGCCTTCGGTAATGCAATTTCCGTTAACATTGTTCGGGCATTTATCGCAGATTATATCGGGCTGGCATGTAATTAAGACAAGGGGATTGTTCTCAAGATAATTTTTGAAAGCTGCCATATTTTTTATAAAATCAGCACTATAGCCTTTCCCTTTAAAATAGAACATACACAGTCCGTGATGGGCTCTAATTATGTTTATATTATCTTTTCGGAATGAATGGTTGTGGCAAAATTCACCGTTTAAATTATTTGATCTGATAGATATCTCCTCCGCTAAGTAAATTTAGATTAAATTGAATAAAATTACATCAAACAGAATTACATCAAACAGGAAAATAGCATAACGGGAACAGGTTGTCAACCATATCGACAATTATGGTTGACAATTTTTTACGGTTTTACATGCATCAGCTTTATTTTATTATTAAATCCCTCGGTCACATCATTAGTCAGACCATATTTAAATGCATTTAGTATTTCTTTTGACCAATGCCTGAA
>CAZIHC010000335.1:0-2602 GCA_964538605.1 uncultured Herbinix sp.
CATTCCTTCTTTGACGGCAATCGAAACTACTGAAGCAATCAAGGCCAGCAGTCCCGGCATTTCAGGTTTTACAGCAAGACCTTCGATAGCTTTTTTTATTCCGCCAAAACCTATACCAATCCCTATAATAAAAAGGATAATTGATAATATTAACGCCGCTACACATTCAAAACGTTCATGGCCGTACGGATGCTTGCTGTCTGCCTCCTTGCATGACATTTTCACTCCTATTATAACAACAAAAGTACTTAGTACATCTGATATGGTATGAACTGCATCGGATACCATAGCGGACGAATTAGCTGCAATACCTGCCGAAAGTTTGAAAACACTAAGAATAACATTAACGGTTATACTTATCCTTGAAACTTTCATTACAATCTTGTCATAGGAATTTTGCAAAATTTACCCACCCCCAAAACCTTATATAAACAGATTTTCGTTATATGCCTGCTGTTCAAAACAGGCATTTGATATTTTAAGTGGTCCGATATTAAACATTCGGCTGTCAAGCTGCAAATATAGTATTATCAGGTCATTAATTAAAACCGTATATTTCAGTGTTTTTATAATACTAATGCTATTCTTAAGAAAAAAACACATCCATGGAACACTTCACTGTCCCACAGATGTGTCGGCATATTTATGCAAACACCTTCTGCTGCCGAAAAAATACGGCCCGGCTCCCTAAACCTATAGGTTTATGGCCTGTTCAGATTTTTCAATATTAATATTTGGTTATAATCAAAATTTTATTTGACTTATATTGTTATCATATGCTTAACGGCAAGTCCATGAAACAGTATTGATCCGAAAAAGTATCTATATGGATAATACCTTAAGTTCTTTTTTATGTAATAAAAACAGGCCGAATGTACCCGGCCTTTTCTAATTCATATTTAATCTGTTCTCAATAAACTTTACCAATGTATCATTAAATTCATCCTTCTGGTCATAAAAAGATCCGTGCCCTGAGAATTCAAAGGGTATCAATACAGAATTTTTTATCATTCTTTTTTGTATCTCTCCCAGCTCAAACGGAACTATTTTATCATGAATACCGTGAATTATCAGAGTAGGTACCCGGACTGATTCCAGGTCCATAAACAGGACTTCTTTTATCCATGTCTCAGCTACGGCTGCAGTAGCCCATCCCGCAGCCTGCAAGCCCAGCAGGAAGAACCAATCCGAAAAAGCCTGGGATGTATGCTGGAAGAAAAACCTGTCTCCGAAACTTCTTAGCATCTGAGGACGGTCATTATAAGTATCCTCTATGGTTTGCAATATACTTTCCTTGGTCACACCGTAAGGAAAGTTCGGCCGTTTTATTAAACTTGGAGCTGCCGCTGCTATCAATACCAGCTTGGATACACCATAACCGTTATGCCTTCCCATGTACCTTGCTGCTATGGCTCCGCCGGTAGAATGGCCCGCCAGTGTAAAGTCGTGCAAGTCCAGAGCTTCTACTACCCCTTTTACATCATCCGCCAAGGTATTGTAATCATATCCATGGAAAGGTTTATCCGATTGCCCGAATCCCCTTTGGTCAATTCCGATACATCTGTAGCCTAATTTAGGCAGTTTATCTAATTGATATTCAAACAGGTTGTGATTTCCCGGCCAGCCGTGTAAAAATACTATGGTTTTTTTGCCCTTCGGGTTCAAATCCTGGACAAATATATTTACGCCGTCTTTCATTCTAATGAAATAACCCATAATGCACTCCCAAAGGAATTACTTACTATAGATTATAATATTCACCGTAACATCTATATGTGTACTTAATTATATACCAATTCTTTAAACCGGTTTCCTAACCTGTATATATTTTCCGAAATAAACAAGGGGGAGTGCTTGTGCAAAAACATATATACCTTTAAGCTTAATCTTCTGCTGTCGGGTAAAAGCGGTTCATCTTTCCATGGGGATTTCCCTAAAACTTTTAAGAATGCTTCTTTCATGGGATGGGTACAGTTTTCTTCCCATGGCCTACCCATCAGGCCTGTGGTAAAATGAAGTATGGCAGGATTTTTTCTGGCATCATCAAGGTCATTTTGCAGATAATAATTTTTTATAGAATATATTCGTTTTATCGCCTCAGCCGAAAATGAATACATATTGGATGTAACGTTATATCTTGGCGGCATTATAAGCAGCCTGTTTTTACATACCCCGTTAATTATTCCCTGGTCATGGAAAGGAACCTTTCCCTTAAACTTATCTATAAAATCAAGAAACTTTTCCTCTATATTTTCTCTTCTCCAATATGTCAGATTAGCCAGCAATACTCCGGCATTCACATATAAATCTGATTGCGATAAGCCGATTTTGGCTACAGCATACCTTTCCACCGTGTCCTGAACTCCGGCAGCCAAAAAGCCTGTCAGATTTAACTCCCAAATTTTACGCAGGTTGTCCAGTATAATTGTATCGCAATCCAGATAAAGAACTTTATCATATTTATCCGGAATAACCGACGATAAAAACAGTCTGGCATAGGCCGCAATGGCAATTTTTTTATGACCCATATCAAGCTTTAATTGGGAGATTAAATCCTTCATAGATATAAAGAAAATATCCCGCCTGTATTCGGCACCTATTT
>CAZIHC010000336.1:0-2583 GCA_964538605.1 uncultured Herbinix sp.
TCATTGTGCTGATGGAGAACTGAATATTCTGACCGGAGTTAGCGCCAACCTGAAGGTTCTTGCCATTGAAACTACCGTTTAACAGCTTCATGGTGTTGAACTCTGTCTGTTCGGCAATACGGGAAACTTCCTGTGTTAAAGCCTGAAGTTCCTTCTTAATAGCATCACGGTCAGCCGATACGTTGGTATCGTTTGCTGCCTGAACAACCAGTTCTCTCATTCTTTGAAGGATTGCCTGGGTTTCATTCAGAGCACCTTCTGTTGTCTGGATTAAGGAGATACCATCCTGAGCGTTTGTGGAAGCCTGCTCAAGACCTCTGATCTGAGCACGCATCTTCTCGGAGATGGTGAGTCCCGCTGCGTTGTCGCCTGCACGGTTAATCTTGTAACCTGAGGACAACTTCTCTGTTGATTTAGCTAATCTTCCTGTTATAACGCCTAATTGTCTGTTGGTGTTGGCTGCTGCCATGTTGTGTTGAATAATCATTTTCATTCCTCCTTGAATATTTATTTAACGGCATCCTTGCCGCAATATTTTCTTCTCCTTACTGGCCGTACGCTCCAATAAAGAGGGATAACGCAAGAATTCTTGCTGACAGTAAGTTGCCTTACTTGTAATATATATCGGCAAAGTTTTATAAAACTTTATACCCTTTTTATTTTTTAATTTTTTTTGTCGTAAAAATAGGATTGTGAATCCGGCTTTCCGGACATGGATTTATAATAATTGGCTACAGTCTCATTGCTTAGTCTGGCTTTTCCGATATCCCTGCGTTTTCTTGACAAAAGGGCTTCCAGACTGCTTTTATTGCTTCTTTCCATGGCCTGCAGCCTGATGCTTAAATCGGTAACCTTTGTTACCAGGTCCTTAAGGGATGTGATTTCATCTTTATACATTGTGCCGTTATCTTTTAATTCATCTCTTACGCGGTCGTAAACCAGTTCAAATCCTTTATCAAGTTCCGACAGTCCGTTGATCAGCTCTTCTTTCAAAGAAATGGTATTCATGAATTCGTCTTCATCGAAACTTTCGGAATTGATTATATCCTGCTGCCTGGCAGTTATCTGCATCAGCCGATTCAAAATATCATGCTTCTTGCCAAGCGTATCGATCAGCAATTTTATGTAGGTTTTTTTGAAGTTGTTTTTTAATTCCATCCCTTACTCCTTATTCAATCCTATCGTATACTACAGGTCCTGTCTGGCCGCTTTCATTACTTCTTTCCATGTATCGCGCATTTCCCTTATATAACCTAAAGCTTCTTCCAGGATATCTTTATCTTTCTTTATATTTGCCTCTATCAGCCTGCGGTATATATAATCATATACCATCTCAAACTGTACGGCAACCGGATATCTGAAATCCAGAGTTGCTCTGAGTTCCGTTATGATATTTTCCGCCTTTATAATATTATTGTTGGCTTTTTCTATATCTTGCTTTTCTATGGCCATTAGAGCTATGTTGCAGAATTTTATGGCTCCCTCATACAACATCAGGGTCAGTTCTGCCGGAGTTGCGGTCAATATTTTATTGTCTTTATATACCGATGCAGCATTTACAGCCATATCATAACCTCCTAAATATATGCTACTGGTTCATTCCCAGCATGGACATCAAGTATGAACTTTGGGAATTCATTTTTGCCATGGCCGATTCCATGGCAGCAAACTGTTTATAATATTTCTGCTCGAGGTCGGCAAGCTTGCTTTCCATCTTCTTAAGATCCGCTTTATAATCGTTCAGTGTTTTTGCCATTTCCTTGTCATTATAAACCGTTAATGCGCTGCTTAAGGAAGTGCTCTTCATTTTCTCCATTAACGATTCATATAATTTTTCTGCAATGCTGTTAAATACGTTCATAACCTCTTCCGGATTATTGGTCAAAGCTTCCATCAACTTGTTCTCCGAAAGAGCAGACGAAAAATCTTCATCCCCGCTTATATGAAGAATTCCTTTCTCAGTGTAATTCTGAGAAGCTATGCCGAAGCTGGAAAGAGTATAGTTCTTGCCATTCACCGAAATACTCTCACTGAGAGTGGTACGGAATAAATTGATAAGGCTGCCTAAAGTATCATCCCTTCTTAACAGGGAGTCTTTAATCTTATCTTCCCACTTCTTTATCTGTTCTTCCGTCATGGCCTCTTTTTCCTCATCCGTAAGAGGTTCATACCCGCGGGCAGATTCGGCATAAAATGCTTTATTCATTTCCGAAAGGAGCTCATTATAGGCTTTAATAAAATCTTTTATCATATTATATACGGCTTCGGTATTGCCTGAAACCGTTAAGGTTATTTCCTCATCAGTTGCCGTAACTTCCTTTAATGACAGGGTCAGGCCGTTTACCGTAAAATTATTGGAGGAACCCGTAAGTTCTACACCGTTATATTCTATAACGGCATCCCTTGCCTGTACCAATTTGGCATCAGGATTACCGATAAGCTCTGTTGTGCCGTCTTCATTTTTAACAATCTGGCCCAAACCAAGCTTTGCGAGAACATCACTGTGTCCGTCAGAAGCGGTAACCGTAAACGCATTGTCCTTGCCGCTTTCTTTTGAACTTATAAATATGCGCTTATGGGTTG
>CAZIHC010000337.1:0-2575 GCA_964538605.1 uncultured Herbinix sp.
AATATCCTTGATATTGTATTTCATCATGGCAAGTCTGGTAAGCCCTAAACCGAAAGCAAAACCTATATAACGGTCAGGATCTATTCCACCCATGGAAAGTACATTCGGATGTATCATTCCGCAAGGCAGAAGCTCCAGCCATCCGGAATTTTTGCAGGTAGGACAACCGCTTCCACCGCATATGGCACAGTTAATATCCAGTTCAAATCCCGGCTCCACAAAAGGGAAAAAGCCCGGTCTTAAACGCACTTTGACGTCTCTTTCAAATACTTCGGAAAGCAATACCTTCATGAAATAGATCAGGTTAGATATGGAAATATCTTCTCCTATCATCATACCCTCCAGCTGGAAGAAGGTATTTTCATGGCTGGCATCTATATTCTCGTTTCTGAAGCACCTGCCGGGGAACAATACCTTCAAAGGTTCTCCCTTCTTAGGAGGCCCGTATTTTCTCATAATGGTATTTTGGGCTGCTGATGTATGGGTTTTGAGCAACTGCCCGTTTTCCAGATAATAAGTATCCTGCATGTCTCTTGCGGGATGGTTTTTTGGAATATTGACAGCCTCAAAGTTATTGTATTCGGTTTGAATTTCAAGACCGTCCTCAATTATAAAGCCCATAGTCTTAAATATATCTTCAATCTTCTTTTGAACAATAGTTATGGGATGTAAGGTTCCGGGTTCCCTGTTGCTGGGGATAGTAAAGTCATATCTTTCGGCATTTTCGATCTCCCGCTGGTATTCCTTCTCTTCCAGGACTTTTTGATGCTCAACTATTGCAGCCTCAATCTCGTTTTTCAGGCTGTTGACCTGCATACCTGCAGTCTTCTTCTCTTCATTGGACAGGTTTCTCAAGTCTTTAAGTGCTTCCGTAACCAAACCCTTCTTACCGAGAAATGCTACCCTGATTTTTTCAAGTTCATCTTTGGAATTTACCGCCTTCAATTCATCATGAAACTGCTGCCTGATTTTTTCCAGGTTCTCTAACATTACTCTTCCTCCTTAATATCTCATTTTATATTTGTAATCAGAAATTAAAATAAGATTTCGTATCAAAATCATAAGCCGGCCTTGCCTCTTTGATATGAAAAGTTTTAGGCTAATATTGCTAAAATTAATAAATATAATAAAAAAACTCTCGTTCCCATGGGACGAGAGTATCGTGGTACCACCCAAATTCAAGCCTTTACAAATAAACGTAAAGACTCCTTTGTAGCTTTAACGGAGCTTATCCGGCCTTTCTTTTATCTGACAAATTTCAGATATCTTAAAGGCAACTCCGGTGCCGAACTTCGGAATAAGTCTGAACCCCGGATGTGCTTTCAGCCGGTGACACATCCTCTCTGTGGGGAAGAAATACCCTACTAAATCACCTTCACAGTTTTTTCCCGTATAATCTTCTTATTTTACATATCTTAACTGACGGATTCAAAAAAGTCAATACCATTCTGTATAGACTTTTTACGGGTTTACTTCCGGATTATTAATCGTATTTTTTTGTAAAATAGTCTAACAACCCTTATATTGCAATTGTTTTTAAAAGGCATATTAATTTATATTATTTATATTATAAACATGGCATCTCCGAAACTGAAAAAACGATAACGTTTTTCTACCGCTTCTTTATATGCATTAAGTATATTCTCTCTTCCGGCAAAAGCAGATACCAGCATTAACAGAGTTGATTCGGGAAGATGAAAGTTTGTAATCAGACCGTCCATTATCTTAAACCGATAGCCGGGATATATAAAGATGGATGTTTCTCCGCTTCCCTCTTTTAAATAACCGTTTTCATCACAGGAAGATTCGATAGTTCTGCAGCTTGTGGTTCCCACACAGATTATCCTTCCGCCGTTTTTCTTGGCTTCGTTTACCTTGTCTGCTTCTTCCTTAAGAACCTGATAATATTCCGAATGCATATGATGTTTGCTTACATCATCCACTTTAACCGGACGGAATGTCCCCAGTCCCACATGTAGTGTAACGTAAGCAATATTTACACCCATATTTTTTATTTCTTCCAAAAGTTCATTGGTAAAATGCAAACCTGCCGTTGGGGCTGCCGCTGAACCTTCATATTTTGCATAAACCGTTTGATAACGGTTTTTATCTTTCAATTCCCGGGTAATATAAGGAGGCAGGGGCATTTGACCCAGCCTGTCCAAAATTTCTTCAAAAATGCCCTGATAATAGAACCTTACCAGTCGATTTCCTTCTTCAACAACGTCCAATATTTCACCGAGAAGTATTCCGCCACCGAAAGAAATCTTTGTCCCCGGTTTTGCTTTCTTTCCCGGTTTGACTAAGGTTTCCCATATATCATTTTCTCTTCTTTTTAATAATAAAAGCTCTATACGGGCTCCATGAACGTTTTCGTTATTTTCGTCTGCAGAACTGTTAATCTTTTCTCCGATTAAACGGGCGGGAATTACTTTGGTATTATTAAGTACCAGACAGTCTCCCTTTCTTAAATATTCGGTTATATCCTTAAAAATTCTGTGCTCATACTTCCCCGTATTCTTATCGAGGACCATAAGCCTTGATGAGGACCTGTCCTCCAAAGGGTCCTGGGCTA
>CAZIHC010000338.1:0-2555 GCA_964538605.1 uncultured Herbinix sp.
AAAACAGGGTTCTGTAAGATTTTGTAAGGCAATTAAACTTGCAATTTAAATAATTGGCCTTATGCTTTTTATTATCCCTGTCAAGTAAATCTCTTTGCAGTTGTTCCAGATAATGAATGCACACACCGTTTAAGACCTTTATTTGATAGGACATATCCAGTTCTTCAAACCTGAAGCTTTTTTTACCTCCGCCAAGAGATCTTTGCCAAAACTTTGATAACATTTCATAGGGCATATAATAATAAATATCATATTTTTTAAAATATATAAGCAAAAATGCGACCCCGTTTTGAGCTTCAAATTCCTTCATAAACTGAACCTGGTGTTCATGGACATTTCTTAAGCTGAAAGTATCTCCGGCACATTCTTTTGCGTCAAAGCATACCGGAACTCCCTGCACCACACCGATATAATCGACCGTACTTTTTTGCTCAAAAAAAGCGAGATCAATATGCCCCTTTTCCTTATCGATACTGATTGGGGTTATTGGGGTCGGAACTTTCTGAATTAAGGCCAGGCTTTTTTCCCGGTATTTGCTGTTGGTAATATTTATCATCTCTTCCAGCATGGACCCCCGAAGGCCTCTGGATTTCCAAGATGCCATTTTACCCCCTCCTTGCTGTTTAGTCTTTGGTAATAGATTTTATATACCAAATAAATCTTTTCGGATTTTTACAAAAATCTCAGGTTCAGGAGCTTTAAATTCGTTGCCTGACAAATTTGACAAGGGGCCGATAAGCTCCGGAAATACCAGACGGTGTGAATGTAAAAGCTGATGGGTAAGGCCATATTTTTGTCTAAACCGTTCGTTTAATGTAGGATCCCCGTACTTTGAATCTCCCAGAATTGGATGGCCTATGCTTGCCAAATGGGCACGAATCTGATGGGATTTTCCTGTAATCAGTTTAACCTGCAATAAAGTGAATTCATCTGACAGTGCCAATGGCTTATATTCTGTACAAATATAGTCGGATTCGGATGAAGCTTCTTTAGTGACGGTTACAATATTTTTATCTTTGTCCTTTTTTAGATATCCGGTAATCTGAGTAGTTTTATCTATCTTACTTTTTACTATGCACAGATAATATTTATCAATTTTTCTTTCTTTCAGTAAACGTGACATTTCCTGCAAGCCTACCAAGGTTTTTCCGGCAATTAAAAGGCCGCTGGTATTCCGGTCAAGGCGGTTGCATACACTGGGCTTAAAGGTCATAAGTTGTTCTTTTGTTATCTGATTTTTAGAAAGCATATAGGATATTACATATTCTACCATGGAATAATCATTTACAACCGCTTTTTGTGAAAGAATACCTACCGGCTTGTTTATTAAAAGTATATTCTTATCTTCATAAATAATATCAAGTTCATAATCAAGGATAGCCGATTCAAGTTTTTTCGTAAACTTATCAATGGTTTCGTCGGAAAGATAAAGTTTTATTTCGTCATTTACCTTTAAAAGTTCCGATCCTGCGGCCTTTTTGCCGTTAAGGACAATGTTCTTTTTTCTTAGCATCTTGTAGATAAAGCTTTTGGGAGCATTATTCAGTATTTTGAATAAAAGCTTGTCCAGCCTCTGACCGGCTTGGTTTTCGTTAACTATAATCTGTTTCATACCACACCTGCTTTACAAGTTTATTACTTTACAAGTTTATTAAATGAATTAAATTTTTAGATAATGAAGTATTTTATCCTTTACTCTATAATTACGGAAGCAGTTCCTTCATGGACCTGATATAATAATCGGCCAGTTTTTTCTTTTCTTCGTCGTCATCTTTTGAAAAGTCATCATATACGGCGCAAACCTTCATATTGGCGCTTTTTCCTGCTATAACTCCCTGAATGACATCTTCAAACACCAGACATTTTTCCGGCTTAACTCCAAGATCTTTTGCCACCAGCAGATATATATCAGGATATGGTTTTCCTCTATCTACTTCACAGGATGTCCTTATTGAGGTAAAATACCCTGAAATGTTGTGCTTCTTAATAACAAGCTCAACAAGTTCCCTGGAGTTGCTCGTAGCAATACCCAATGGAAGTTTCAATTCTTTCAAATAATCAAGAAACTCTTTTACCCCTTCTTTTAACGGCACTTCATTCAGATACTTATCCCAGGCCATACGGTTCCAGTCACTTTTAATCTGTTCAAGGCTGTCAGGAAGATTAAATCTTTGCTTAAAATAAACGGCTGTTTCGGAAAAGCTCATTCCTTCTATACATCTTTGAAGATCTTCCGGAAATTCTACACCAAATCTGGCTAAATACTCTATATCGATACTCTTCCACAGCCACATGGAGTCGATTAAAGTACCGTCCAAATCAAAAATTACCGCATCAATATCTTTTAACATACACATTTTCTCCTTCATATGTAACGTAATACTACGGTATATATTCTCTCATGCAAATATTAAAACATTTTAAAACCTCATATTGAGTGTATTAGTTTTTAAAACTGCTTTTAAAATTATTTACATTTTATTATATACCGGTATTTCTGTTTTAAGTTAAGTCCTTATAATTGTGTAAAAAGGTTTTCTGAAAAATAAAGGGAG
>CAZIHC010000339.1:0-2548 GCA_964538605.1 uncultured Herbinix sp.
AGCATTTCCGTTTTTATTTATTTAATTTTGTAACACATGTATTGTAAACCTACAGTATTATAATAATATTATCATCATTATTATTGAATATTGCCAATTAATAGTTTACAATAAATGTAGTATTCAAAACCATGACACAAGGTAATTTAGGAGGATATTATGAGGCCTTATCAACTATTTAGCGATTCAGCATGCGATATACCTGAACAGTTGCTAAAGGAACATCAAATAAACCTGATACCTTTCTATGTGACCTTCGACCAGGAAACATATTATAAAGAACATATAGATATTAGCAAGGAAACGTTTTATGAAACCCTGCTTTCAGGTAAAATCTATGCCAAAACCTCTCTTCCTTCCGTTCAGGATTATATAGGAATGTTCAAACCGGCCTTAAAAGAGGGCAATGACATCCTGTGCCTGTGTCTTACCCAAAAATTCAGCGGCTCATATCAGTCTGCTATAAGTGCAAAACAGATCCTGGAAGAACAATTCCCCGAAGCCACGATTTCGGTTGTTGACAGCATACAGGCTACCGGCGGTCAGGGTCTTTTAATGCTCCAAATAGCAGCCATGAAAGAAGCGGGCCTTTCTCTTGAAGAAGCCACGGAGGAAGCAAATAAACTGAAAAATACGGCCAGAATCATGTTCACGGTAAACACATTAGATTACCTCTCCAAGGGAAGAAGAATCGGCAAAGTTGTATCTCTGGCTAAAGATATGCTGGACCTAAAACCCCTTATCCAGCTGAAAGACGGAGAACTTATACCCTATGCCAATGTACGCGGAAGAAAAAAATCTTTAGATAAAGTATTCGATATGGTAGTGGAATATTTTAAAGAAAACAAAGAAAATCCCGACGACTATGATTTCTGCATAGCCAATGCCACAACCATTGATGATGCCCTTTATCTTGAAAGCAAACTGGAAACATATCTTGAAAGAAAGTTAAATTACCCCGTATTTCAGATCGGTGTAACCATAGGGACTTATACCGGACCGGGTGCGATAGGCATTTGTTTTATTAAACGGTTTAACAGGCATAGGGGTTAAGTGGTATAATATGATTTGAAAAAAGCGGTAAATTTATGTGAGAAAAATAAAAGGTTTCAAGTAAAAGGAGGAATAATAATTGTCGCCCAAAAAAACCTACTATGAGAACCTGGCAAATACCATTATCGAGCGGTTCAACAAACGGGGAATCGAAGGTTATTATTGTGATAACAGAGAGGAAGCCTTAGCTACCGCCAAACGGTTTCTTACCCCCGGCTGTTCCATATCCTGGGGCGGATCGGAAACTTTGAAAGAAATCGGCCTGATTGACGATTTAATGGCTTCCGATTACATATTATATGACCGCAGTACCAGTACCGCCAAAACCCCGGAAGAAAGCCACGAACTTTACGGCAAAATTGCTACCTGTGACTACTTTTTCATGAGTTCCAATGCCATTACACTGGACGGACAACTGGTAAATATAGACGGCAGAGGAAACAGAGTTGCATGCCTTATAGCCGGACCTAAAAATGTTATTGTGATTGCAGGCATGAACAAAATTGTTACCGATGTGGAAACAGGTATTGAAAGGGTCAGAAATATGGCTTCACCGCCCAATAATGTAAGGCTGAAAAATAATACTCCCTGTGCGGAACTGGGCCGCTGTACCAACTGCCTTGTGGATGACTGCATCTGCTGCCAGATAGTAATAACCCGTAAATCAAGAATTCCCGGCCGGATAAAAGTTATTCTGGTAGGCGAAGAGCTTGGATATTAGTTGGAATGAAAAAATTTATTTTGTATAATATTATATAAATAAAACTTTAAAAAAACTGATGGCTTCAATCGGAAAGGATGATATATATGTCAAAAAGCAACCTTGAACATAATGAAAACGGCACTTCCATCCGGATAACGGTGGATATAACCAAAATAGTCAAATATCTATGCTTTGCCGGTGTTATAATAGTAGGTATTATTTTCGGAAGCAAATGCTTTCAGAACATGTTAAAAGAAGGTTTAATAGAAGTGGAATAAAATACATTTACAGATTAACGAATTCTGCTCTTTGGGATAATTACCCTGTTGGCAAAATCTATACCATAACAATAATAAACAATGAAATACGCTTAATTAAAAATAGCTGTCCCTAATATCTGATTTAAGGACAGCTATAATTATTTTTTATCAGTGTTATTGGAATATAATTAATTTCTTTATCATTTATATAATTAAATTATTAAGCGACATGATAAATACTTTATTAATACAGTGGATACTTGTCCGTAAGGGCTTTTACCATATCTTTAACCTTATCCCTGTTGGTGTCTCCATCTTTAATCATTAGGTAAATAGCTTCTGCAATTACCTCCATATCCTCGGCCTTCATTCCTCTGGATGTTACCGCCGGTGTTCCTAACCGGATTCCGCTTGTAACAAAAGGTGAAGCCGGATCATTGGGAACCGTATTTTTATTGCAGGTTATATTTACGGATTCTAAAAGTTTTTCGGCATCTTTTCCTGTTACACCCATATTTTGCAGGTCTACAAG
>CAZIHC010000340.1:0-2546 GCA_964538605.1 uncultured Herbinix sp.
CGCAAGGATGCACACTCGCGCGTAATGAAATTTACCGGCAAAGCCGGCTTAGCTTGCCGCGAGAGTTTCGCAAGCGGAACTCTTTTTTGCTAAAAGCCGCTGTCTATAGCAGTGAAATTTCACGTAAAATGCAGTTGATATTATTAATTGTTCAGGAATCTTTGCTAAAGCCCTTTGCGTGGTTTAAAAAAGATGATATCATCATATGGTGGTTGATTAACATACCGCTATATATAATGAATAGGGGTAATGTCAATAGTCTTTGGGGATATAAAAGATTAATATATTAAAATATACCGCAATATGAACACATAAGAATGAATAAGAGGAGGATATAAGGTGAAAATTTCAAAAAAAGATGCGCTTTTATGGTTTGAATTTTTTTCAATGCTGCCTGAAGATGAGGAACTTATGGTTAAGCAACAGGAAATCGTGTACGCTACCTTTGCGCAAATCGAAGCAGCAGTTGAGCATAGAATTAATAAGCTTATGTCGGAAATTAAGGGTCTTAAAACTTTGGAAAACAGAACTTATTATGTGGGAGATGAAAATAAATTCTCAAAAGGATGCCGTTCGTGTCTTTTGGGAACCGGTTTGAGTGCAATCAGAAAGACAAACAAATGTAACCTGAGGTGTAAGTTTTGTTATAACTATGGTGAACTGGATAACATTCCTCCGGTTGGAGAGGGTATGTGGGAGATTGGAGGTACAAGGTTTTATGAGAAAGATATAGATTTGCTTCTTTCCATTTATCCCAAACCCTCAGGTGTTTCCTATGTTTATTTAGAACCTTTCATGGAAATTGAAGAATATTATCCGGTGATTAGTAAATTCAACAAGGCAAATGTTCATCAGCATCTGTATACGAATGGTCTTTTGGCTACGGAGGAGTCATTAAAAGCACTGGGGGAAGCAGGCCTTGATGAAATACGTTTCAACCTGGCTGCTTCAGGCTGTTCGGATAAGGTTATTGAAAACATTGGGATTGCCAAGAAATATATTAAAAGTGTGGGGATTGAATCTCCGATGAGTCCTGAGTTTTTTGAAAGCTTTTTAAAGAAAAAGCAGGCTATCCTTGATGCAAAACCGGACTTTATAAACCTTGCCGAACTGCACCTGAATGAAAATAACATAGGAAATTATTATGGGGAAAACATGTATATTTCCAGACATGGCTATATATCTCCGGTTTGGAGCAGGGAGTTAACTTTAAAGCTAATGAAAATTGCCGATGAAGAAAAGTGGAATCTGGCTGTGCATGACTGCTCCAACTATACGAAATTTGCCCGGGGATTAAATCTGGGCAGCAAAGAAGGCAAGTGGTTCGGGGCAAGTAATTACGGTTGCGAATTTTCCAGAATACCATATGAAGTATTTTTACCGATACTGCGTGATGACAGTTTTGATTTTTTAACTGAAGAAGAATTACCGGATGGCTACAAACCGGGAGAAATGTTTTTTTAGACTGTTTACTGACTACCGGAAAGTTAGCTTAAGTATCAAAAGTCTTATTTTATAAATACTGAATATGGAATGATTTTAACTGATAACAGAATTAAAGTTATTGCCTGAAAATACCTGTTATATAAATGTAGTATTTTGGAAATTGCTGGTATGTATTCCGTTTCCGGAAAGGAAGTACGTTATGAGTGTATTCGAGGTAATCGATAGAATTCAGGAACTGTCTCCTTCTGCTGCAGTCAGATACAGAATAAAAAGACTGCTTAAACAAGAGATTGACCCGGAACTTTTCGATGAATTTTATAACAGCAAGTGGATTGAATTATTGAAAGTAAACCAACTAAGTGATGGCAGCTATGGCAGATTCCATTCCCGTAACTCTAAAATAAAGCAGAAATTTCCGACTACAGAAATAGCTATAGATTCAATGAAAATGCTAGGTATAGAGCGCGGGAATCCATTGACAGATAAATTATGTGACTACATGGAAAAAATATTAAAGCTTGAAATAGAATGGCCTGACGGATTTGAAAAAAATAAATGGTACAGGTCTGCTCAACCTCTGTTTGTTGCTTCCAAACTTTCAGTATTTGGTTCAAAATGTAAAGAATTTATTGACATATTTAAATGCTGGCATACCATTTTAAAGGAAGCATTTGAAGACGGAGAATATAATAAGGACAAAGCAAACAAGAAAGCAAAAGAGTTATTGGGATGTGAAATAGACGGAAGTTATATCGGGCTTAATTCAATCTATCTGATTGAGTTATTTGGCAATATGCAGGCAGAAATAAGTGATGAGCTACAGCAAAATTATCTGAAATGGCTCCATCATAATGAAAAAAATATCTTTTATACGAGTGTTATATTAAATCGAGGCCTAAATAACAATTTCTCTGATTTGTATAAGGTTTATTATCTTCTTTCAAAATTTACATACTTTAAAACAGATTTTGAGGACGAGCTTAACCTTTTATTGAAAAGAAGAAATAAAGATGGTTTTTGGAATTTTGGAAAAGATTTTTCATGTCAGAGAGCTAATTGCGATGTACGCAGAACCTAGATATGTAAATAATAGAGAGTGG
>CAZIHC010000341.1:0-2544 GCA_964538605.1 uncultured Herbinix sp.
TCCCGAAGGAATATACCCCAGTGTCACCTCTTTTCCCAACTTCATTATTCCGCTTATAACTTCATTCAATGTACCGTCTCCGCCGCTGCAAACTATAATATCCTGATCATGGCCGTATTTTAATACCAACTCTGTAGCATGGCCTTTATATGCTGTTTTTTTCATGGTTACATCAAAACCGTGGTTTTGGAACAATTCAATGACACGCTTAAAATTAATTTTAGGAAAAATTCTTCCTGCAATAGGGTTTATTATATATAGCAACTTATTGCTTTTTTGCACGGCCATTACTTATGCCTCCTTGGTCAGAAAAAAATCCATATTATCTGATTATTTATATTCTCTATTATCTCATTTATACTAATTTTTAGTAGTTTTTTCAAGTATATTGGTTAATTTTTTAGCAATGCTTCATAAAATTATATAATTATAAATTTTGTATAAAATAAAAATAGCTTCTTGACACAATAAGTTATATGTGTTATATTTCTTATAGAACATATATATGATATATAAAATATATATTGTTAAGGAGGTATGAATATGTTATTACCTAGCATTTTCAACCGTAACTTTGTAGATAACTTTTTTGATGATTTTGCCGATGATTTTGACGATATATTTAATTTCCCGTCTCTGGGCAGATTTCCTATTGGCGGAATGATGAATACCAATATAAAAGATCTGGGAGATGAATATCAGCTTGAAATCGAACTTCCCGGCTTTGACAAGAATGATATTTCAGCCCATTTAGATAAAGGATATCTTACCATTACTGCAACCAGAGAAGATGCAAAAGACAAAAAGGATAAAAAAGGCAGATATATTCGCAGGGAGCGTTACAGCGGCAGCTGCAAGAGAAGCTTTTATGTAGGTGAGAATTTAAAAGAGGAAGACTTTAAAGCATCATTTAAGAACGGTGTACTGACAATCGTTTTCCCTAAAGACAAAACCGAAACCAAGCTGGAGTATAAGAAGTATATTCCTATTGAATAATTTAATTCTGCTTAATTGCAAAATTATAAAGGCCACTTAATTAAGACGTAAGATTTTACCGCCCTCCGGTAAAAAACACCTGCTGTACTATGTGGGCCACATTCGGACATGATGTTTCCGCCTGTGGCATCACATTTCTCAGCAGGTGTTCTTTTATAATCATTTTTCGCCTACAGATAATATACTGTAAAATGCCGGTTTGGGTTGCAGATTTTTATCAAATAGTCTGGCATAGGTAGTGTCATTGGGATAAAACATATATTCATCCATCAGTCCAAAGACAGTTACGCTTGTGATATTGGCGTTTCTGCCGCTTTCCGTATCCATTCCGACAAGTATCTGAAACAGGGTTTCATAGCGTTTTGCCTGTTTTTGCATTGATTCTTCACTCTTATCCGGACTGTTGATGGTTAATTCGGTTATATGAATTTCCAGACCCAATTCGGCAAATTTAGACAGGGCTGTCATGAAACTGTCGTTTCCTCCTGCAATACCGGGATAAGTCAAATCCATATATCCCTGCATGCCTATACCGTCTATCAGATTTTTTTCTTTAAGATAAGAGGCCAGTTCATAAATCTTTAAGGTTTTTGCCGGCTGGAATGTATTATAATCATTATAAAACAGCTTTACATCCTTGGCTGCATACTTTCTGGCATACTCAAATGCCTTTTCTACATAATCCACTCCGACAACCTTATACCACAGATTATCTTTTGAATTGTCATATTTGGTCCTTATGTTAAAACCGGATTCGGTTTCGTAACTTCCCGGGCTGATTTCTACGGCTTCGTTAACCACATCCCAACAATATATAACACCCGGATATTCTTCCTGGGTATAAGTTAACACCTGTTCTATATAGCTTTCCAGCCGTTTCAGCATAGTGTCTTTATTAACAAACTCTCCCTCATCTCTGTAACCTTCTTTAAAAAACCATTCGGGAACCTGGTTATGCCACACAAGCACATGGCCCCTCATCTGAATGTTATTTTCCTTGCAAAATTCCAAGCCTTCAATAACCGTACTGAAATCTACCGCCGGTTTATCAATCCCGTTATTATAGTTTTTAATGCTTCCTTCCTGATTGAGCAAATAAGCCGGCTTCATTAAATTGGAGTAGGTAACACTGTTAAAATGGTATTTTATAATCTCCGACATGGCTGCCGAACGAACCGTGGCAGTTTCAACCGAACTTCCGTTTAACCCTACTCCAATCTTAAAATATTTCTCATAAGCCTTTTTTAAAGGCATCCCGCTTACCGAAGCTGTAATATCATAACCGTCTATTATTACCGGTTTCTTTTCCTGCTCATTTTCCACTTCATTTGATAAATTTTCCGTGTTTATAATTTCTTCACTATTATCTTCATTAATTTCATTTACGTTTACCGGGCTTGAAATTTCCGTATTATTTTGCACTGTTTCCGCATTGTCAGTAATAATGCTTTCCCCGCTTTCAGAAACCGTTTCTGTCTTTTTACAGGCCAAAAGAAGGACCGAAGCTAATATAATTAATAAAACAAGCCTCCTGTTTTTTTTCATTTT
>CAZIHC010000342.1:0-2496 GCA_964538605.1 uncultured Herbinix sp.
GGATAGCAAATAATTATATAAATGAGGGTATAGATTTAACTATAATGCACCGTTAAAACATCTGACATGTTTTGTGCGTCATATGCTAACTTTTAAGTCCGGCAATGACGCACAAAATCAGTTAGATGTTATTTTCATTTTAAGCATTTATATACTTGTTTAACCGGGAAAACGTTTCTTCAATATCTTTTAACAGGAATATCACATTTTCCAGATCTTTATAATTGGCTTCACTTATTCCGGCTGCTTCTTCCGAAATGGCAGATACTTCTTCTGTAGTTGCCGATATTTCGCTGATATTATCAACTATTATTGTGTTGGATTTTTGCAAATCATTTATGCTTTCACTGATTTTTCCTATAATGTTTAACAATGATTTCATATTGCCTTCTATATTATGGAATATATCAACACTGGACTTAATCATGGTTTCCTGTTGATTTACATTATCAATTGACTGTTTAATATTGCCTGTAACCAAATCAACCTGGTCGTTCAGCTCATTAATGGTTGAGTTTATGCTGTCTATAGAGTTTCTTACCTGATCTGATAAATTTCTTATTTCTTCTGCAACTACTGCAAATCCTTTGCCGGCTTCTCCGGCTCTTGCGGCTTCAATACTTGCATTTAATGCCAGCAGGTTCGTTTGCCTTGAAATACCTGCTATTATGTTTGCAATATTTTGAACTGCTTTTGCTTTATCCGATAATTGCTTCATGGATGTATCGACATTGGAATTGGACTGGGCAATTCCTGCCGAGTGTTCCTTTATCTGTTTCAGAAGATTAAAACATTCAATAATCCAGTTTCCTGCTTCATCTGCATGACGTTTCATTTCACCGGACAACTCTGCGGTATTGTCAATTGATTGTTGAATATTTTGGGTCATAATGGTTTGTTCCTGAATACTGTCGGCAATTGACTGTGTGCTTATGGATATTTCCTTTACCGATTTGTTGGAGGTTTTAGTAGAATCGCCCAATTTATTAACATATTTATATTCTTCATCAATATCTTCTTTTACTACTTTGGCTATATGTATAACATCGTTTAACATATGTACCTGTTCGTTTTTTTCGTCTTCTATGTTTGACACGATATCATAATTAAACTGAATCGAACGTATGGTAGTTATATATATTGCTATAACCGCTGCCACATAAACAACCATTGTACCTAACAAGGTAGTTGCGGGCAGGCTGCTTTCGTGCTTTAAAGGTATATGATATATTATATTGCTAATTTCAACAAATATGGATACAGCCGAGTATATTGTAATTAATCTTTTATTATGGTGTTGTATCAATGCTGACAAAATAACTATTGAAGTAAATAATGTCAATTGAATATCTCCAAATACTAAAACATTAAAAGCTGCAATATAATACAGGGTTAGCGTAATATACGTATATTTCTTTGTAGTTTTGCCTTTGATAAAAGATAAAACATTATAAATTCCAAATATAATACTTGAAATTATCATAGATAAAGATACTGATTTGGATAAACCCTGAATTAATTCATAAAAACTAAATACAATTACTAAAATATAATAAACAGTAAGTTCATTCATTAATAACCGGTTTACAACTTTCAAACGTTCTTTCTCATCTGTAAACCTGTAAAAATGCTTTTTGATTTCTGCTGCTTCCATAACACTTCCCCTTTATAAATTTGCTATTACATGATTAAATTTTTACATAAAATGCACGTTTTATTAATATTAATACTTAAAAATCTTAAGGTCAATTAAAATAATTGTTAATTCTTAAAAAATTTACTATAAATGAATAAATTTGTCTGAAATTTTTGGTATGAACTAATCATTCTATAATTAGTAATATAGTACCATACCTTATACTGAATATTATTCCCGGGATATAAAGTTTGAGGGGTATACGGGTCAGGGGGCTTTATTTGACGGTTTAGCAGTATGTGCCGGTTACACAAGATTATACATAATACTTTGCCACAGTATAGGTTTAATTGTAACGATAGTAATTAAAGACGGAGCTGTTATTAAAAAGACTGACGATACAGGTGTAAAAGATCTAAAGTCTGCCGCATCCCTGTTCGTTTTAGTTTCCCCTTCAAAGGCGAAAACCGAAGGGGCATATGGATGATATGAAGGAGAAAGCAATATTAAAATCATAGGTGAAGGGAATGCGGTTATTGATTTGAATTTTGTGCCGGATGCGATAGGTATTGTACTCGGACATAATAAGGATGTTATCATATCGGGAATAACGTTTCAGAATATGTACGGTGGACATTTTATAGAACTTGATGCGTCCCAAAATGTTGTAATTGAAAGCAATATTTTCAAAAATCATAAACCGTCTATAAACGGAAACAAAGAAGCAATAAATATAGATACTCCGGATGCCACTACCGGCGGATTTAACCATATCTGGACAAAATATGACTGTACACCCAATAAGAATATCTATATTAAAAATAATACATTTGAAAATTTGGAGCGGGCAATCGGAACCC
>CAZIHC010000343.1:0-2488 GCA_964538605.1 uncultured Herbinix sp.
ATATTATAACAATTTTTTTAAATTTTCAATGGTTATTATACCACATAAAATTTTTCGTCATTATGTGGAAATGGTGATAAAAATAAAAACAATACCAACAACCTGAATTTGAGGATAAATTAAGGCGAAAACGAACATAAATAAAATTATAGAAACATTTTATCCACAAAAATATCAAATTTATCTACAAAATCAACAGTAATATATATAAATAGGAAGAAACTCATACAAATATTAGGGAAAGAAAGCAGTTATCAACAAAATAACCACTTGACGTAAGTAATGATTGAGAATATAATAGACGTGATATTCCAAAATAGATGGTAGTTGAGCTCATCTGATATAGAGCGCCGGTACAGTCAAAGGAGGTGCGTAAAGATGAAAAGAACATTCCAACCCAGTAACAAACCGAGAGCTAGGGTTCATGGATTCAGAGCCAGAATGAGAACTAAAGGCGGAAGAAAAGTTCTCTCGGCCAGAAGAGCAAAAGGAAGAAAGAAGCTGACAGCTTAGTTTAAATAAGGTCGCAGTATTGTGACCTTTTCTTCTATGAAAAAAATGTAAAAATTTGCAGAATAACTATTATTTTTTTGGGTAAAAAAATGGGAAAATCAAAATCAATAAAAAAAAGACTGAATTTTAAAGAAATATACAGTACCGGTGTATCATATGCAAATAAAAATTTGGTTATGTATGTAAGAAAAAACGGAACAGATGAAAACAGATTGGGAATATCGGTAAGTAAAAAAGTGGGAAACAGTGTAATTAGACACAGAATAACCCGTCTGATAAGAGAAAGTTATCGGTTAAATGAAGAAAGATGTTTGAAAGGATTGGACATAGTAGTTGTCGCAAGAATAGGTGCCAAAGGAAAAAATTACTTTGAAATTGAAAGTTCATTGCTACACCTTATGAAATTACACGGTATCTTGGAAAATTATTCATTTTAAAATATTGGCCGGTTTACTGAGAAGGGTCATAAATGGTTAAGAAAATACTTATATTTATCATACGATTATATCAGAAATATATATCTCCCCTTAAAAAGACCAGTACTTGTATTTATACTCCAACCTGTTCTTCTTATGCGGCACAGGCACTGGAAGAATATGGGGTAATTAAAGGCTTGTATTTATCTATAAGGCGAATATTAAGATGTCATCCATTTCATAAGGGAGGTTTTGATCCGGTACCTTAAAAATGTTCGGAAATCAGGATTGGAGAAGCCAATCCGTATTATTTTTTATCAGAGCTCCTAAGGAGGATTAGAAGTTGGAAGTTATAATTTTAGGTAGTCTGTTAAGTCCCATAGCAAAACTGCTTGGTTTGATAATGAACGGGATTTATGAATTTTTTCATTGGTTTGGAGTAGAAAATATAGCCCTGTCTATCATAGTATTTACATTTATTACGAAAATGTTGATGCTCCCGTTAACGATAAAACAGCAAAAGTTTTCAAGATTACAGTCAAAGATTACACCCGAAATCCAGAAGATACAGGAAAAATATAAAGGAAAAAAAGATGAGGCGTCTCTCAGAAAACAACAGGCAGAAACTCAGGCTGTTTATGAAAAATACGGAGCAAGTCCTACTTCCGGATGCCTGCCCCTGTTGATTACATTACCTATAATGTTGGCATTATATAGGGTTATTAATAATGTTCCCGATTATGTCAATATAGTGAAAGGATATTATACTACAGTAGCAACGGCTGTTCAGACACATGGAACAGAAATATTGTCGGGTATTGCATTAAATTATGATAAACTGGATCTTTCTACTATAGATAATATTATAAAATCTTTAGCTGCATTTAATACTTCACAATGGAACAGTTTGCTTCAGGCAGGTCTTACACAGGAAGCAAATACTGCCATAAGAAGTATTATGGATGTCAATAACTTTTTGGGTTTAAGTATAACCAATACCCCCAGCTGGAAATCACTTTCAATATTAATACCTTTCTTATCTATGGGATTGCAGTTTATCCAAAGCAAACAACTTAGTGTTAAGACAAACTCAAAAAATGATGCGCCAAATCCTATGTCTTCCATGAATATTGTAATGCCGATAATGTCAGGATTTTTTTGTCTGATGCTTCCAATCGGTGTAGGTTTATACTGGATAGCCAGCTCTGTAATTACGATAATACAGCAATTCTTTGTAAATAAATATCTTGACCGAATTGATATAGATGAGTTGGCAGAAAAAAGTCAGGAGAAGGCAAGCAAGAAATATATGAAAACCAAAACAACCGGTGGACCTTCCATACAGGATTTGGCGAAAACCAAAACTAAATATATTGATGGTGTTTCAGATAGTTTGAAGGATAAGAATAGTGAAGAAAGCAAAACGGATGACATCGATTGGAATGCAGAAAAAGAAGAAGGTTCTTACAATCCGAAAAGCATATCTGAGATAGCTAATATTCTGAAGAACAGGAAAATAGAAAAGGGGGACTAATAATGGATTGGAAAGAATTTACTGC
>CAZIHC010000344.1:0-2480 GCA_964538605.1 uncultured Herbinix sp.
CCCACTCTCTATTATTTACATATCTAGGTTCTGCGTACATCGCAATTAGCTCCAAGATATAAGTTTTTACAATAATAAAACAACTATTTTAAATCTATTATAAAAAACTTTCGGTAATTCTTACTATCAAGGGTATTGTAGCTGCACAAAACAGTACAGCCAGGGTAAATATTTCCGCAGCCAGTACGGAATTCTTCTTATACTTTAAAGAAAATAAAATAACCGTTGTCGCAGACGGTGATGCCGCCATAATTATTGCAATAATTTTAACTATTTCCTTAACGGGAAGTTTTATAATTAAGGCTATTATCAGCAAAGGAAGCAAAATTAGCTTTATAAACAGCACATAATATATTCTTATATTACTTGTAAGAATTTTTATAATATTGGTTTTTCCTATTGTTACGCCCGCAACCAGCATAGCTAAAGGCGTATTTAACGAAGCCAGATGACTTAAAGCATCATAAAAAACTTTCGGCACTTTTATCTGCAGTACAAAGCATATCAGACCAAGAAATATCGAGATTATTGACGGTGACAAGAGCATCCTTGCCAATTTTTTAAAGTTAAGCTCTTTTTTTCCAGACATCATCATGACTCCGTGAGTCCATATCAAAAGATTGAACAAAGTTATATAAGCTGTAACATAAAATACTCCTTCGCTGCCGTATATGCCACTTACCAACGGAATCCCCATATAGCCCACATTGGAATATGAGGAAGCAAAACGTTCCACTTCAAAGTTTTCATTTTCAGCAATCTTATTTATACGCTTACCGTCTACAGTTACGAAAATCCGCTTCTTTTTCCTTATAAGTATGTAAGAAATCACTATGCCAACCGCATGAACCACGGTGGCAAACAGTAAAGAAAGCAGCAATCCCTCCATCAGTTCCGTACTGAAATCTTTTTGGTAGGATACAAAGATAACTGCCGGCGTAACCAAATACAATAAAATATCCGAAAGTTTTCTGTTGGTATCGTCATCAATCAGATTGGTTTTGTAACATATAACCCCAATAAATATAATTATAAAAATAATAAGAATCTGATTTAGCAATATACCTGATAGCGTCATAAAATCTCCTTTGGCTAAATAGGATGACTAAGAAATCTACTTTATGTTTCCTACCAAACACATGGAGGCGTTGGAAATATCCAAATATTTGATTACAAAATCCTGCACATCTTCAATTGTTACTTTATTAATACCCTCAATCGTTTCATCCAGAGGTACCAGCCTGCCCCGGTTAAGCATAGATTTTCCGTTGGCATTCATTCTGTTTTTTGCCCCTTCGCTGCCCAAAATAAGCTCCGTCTTTATCTGTTCTTTGGTCATGGCAAGTTCGTCTGGAGTAATACCGTTTTTCCTTAATTCTTCTATTTCATCGTAGATCATATTTAATACCGTATCTTTTTGGCCGGGATTCATAGCCGCATATATATGGAGCAGACCTGTCGTCTTATATGAACTGCCGTATGAATAAATAGCATATGTCAGTCCGGCTTCTTCCCTCACCTTTTGGAACAATCTCGAGTTGACACTTCCTCCTAGTATGGAATTAAGTATTGACAAAGCAAACCTTTCTTCCGACAAAAAGGATATACAATCAAAGGCCATATTTATATGAAGCTGTTCGATATCCTTGCGTTTTTTGCATACCACCTTACGGTAAACCGGTTTATCATGGGGGGTATAATCTTTTATGCCTTTAGGTCTGATTTTACCGAATTCCTCTTCAACAAGTGCAAGAATTTCTTCCCTGTTAAAATTGCCGGCTATAGAAATTACGATATTTTCTCCTGTATAAAATGTATGCAAAAAATCAAGAATTTGCTCCCTGCTTATCTTCCTTACCGTAGTTTTTTTACCTGAGATAATATATCCCAAAGGATGATCCTTCCAAATTCTTTGCTGAAGCAAATCATGAACCAAGTCTTCAGGAGAATCTTCATACATATCAATCTCTTCCAAAATAACGCCCTTTTCTTTTCTTAAGGCTTTTTCGTCAATCAGAGAATTATTTAGCATATCCCCGATAATCCTTATTGCCATCGGCAAATGCTCACTAAGGGTTGTCGCATAGTAAGAAGTACATTCCTTACTGGTATATGCATTAATATTACCGCCGATTTTCGCCATTTCATCAGCTATCTGTTTGGCGGTTCTGTTTTTTGTTCCTTTAAACATCATATGCTCTATTACATGGGCAATACCATTATTGCTTTCATCTTCATTAGCGGAACCTACCCTGACCCATACTCCAAAGGCGGCACTTTTAAGATATGGCATAATTTCCGTTACAACGGTTATCCCATTGGAGAGTTTATCAATACTAATCATTCAAAGTTCTTCCTTTCATTAGTGCAATGAAGAATAATACTAATGAAATATTGTAACATATTCGGCTTCAAATAACAATATTGTTATCCTCTCTAGGCTTACAAAGAAATATGACAATTAGGTACCACAAAACCCC
>CAZIHC010000345.1:0-2466 GCA_964538605.1 uncultured Herbinix sp.
AAGTCCTTTTTTTATATATTTTAACACAAAAGAAACCGGGTAAAGTAAAAAGAGGATCCCTCGGCTTATAAGCGTTACTATTAAATCGCTTAACAGGAAATGATATGCAATCATTCCTGTGACTATACCCATGACAGAAAAACCCCTAATGGTTCCGCTGTTGTTCACATATATCATTGCAAATATAAAGACACTGGCCAATATCCAAAAGATCAAATCCTGAACGGCTATCCAAAAATTATTGTGCCGGATGATCCTCCTTAAAACCCTTAATTGATCATATGCCAGAAGTACCAAGGCCCCCCACAGGATTGAAATTGCAAAAAATCTCAGTTCTATAGTAATACTTTGACTCATACAGGCCTCCTATTTAAATAGCCTGCCGAACAAAGACTCTCCGGATTTTCCATAGTTAGCGGCATCCGAATAGGTTAAGCTGTCTATTTTTCCGTCAATATCAACCTCTCCTTTTTCAAGGGTCAGACGGTTAACATGTAGCTCACTTCCCCGAATCATCAGCATCCCCTGCTCGGTCTGAAGCAGCACCTCCCCTGCGTCGAAAGACAATACATCATTCACACCGGTTATGGCGACGGTTTTTCTGGCATTGATATATAACTTATGTCCTTTTAAATTCTGTTGTCTTTCATCCATTGAAACGCCTCCTCATATTTTTTTAAGACGGCTTAAAAGAATCATGTGCCATCTGCTTAAGTATATGAGGAGGCGTCCTTCTTAATGACGAGTTTAGAGATACTTAATTAATTCTGTTGCTTCGTCTTTTTTTACGTTTTCAGCCACGTTCAATACTTCAACCTTAACCGATTTGCTTCCGTAAGCAATTTCAATTATATCTCCTACCTTAACCTGTGATGAAGCTTTTGCAACCTTACCGTTAATAAGAACTCTTCCGGCATCACAGGCTTCATTTGCTACGGTTCTTCTTTTAATCAGCCTGGTTACCTTTAAAAACTTATCCAGTCTCATAAATACTCCAATCTTAAATTGCCTAATTCATTAATTAAAATCAAGTAAAAAGCTGCTTTAAATACCCTACACCCCCAAAGAGTTCGGATTTTAAAACAGCTCAATAGTTAAATGATTTTAAATTAACTATTTGTTAACAACATCCTTTAAAGCTTTTCCGGCTTTAAATTTAGGTGCCTTGGAAGCAGCAATTGTTATAGGTGCATTTGTTAAAGGATTTCTTCCGGTTCTTGCAGGTCTGTCAACAACTTCGAATGTGCCAAAACCAACTAATTGCACCTTACCGCCTTTTGCAAGTTCCTCGGTTACTACGTCAATAAATGCCTTTAAAACTTTTTCTGAATCTTTCTTTGAAAATCCTGTTCTTTCTGCAATAGCTGCAACTAATTCTGCTTTGTTCATGGATTTGCTCCTCCTCTAATGTAATATTTTTAGTTGCAAAGCTTTAATGCTTTGCATAACGTTTAAACTTTATCTTTTACCCGTTTAGGTAAACATTATCTATATGTCTATTTATAAACTTATTAGTAGCATTTGTCAAGGAATTTTCTGCATTTATCTGTAAAACAAGCGATAATTTTATCATTTTTAAAAGAACAGAGCCATATTCATCGAAAATCCGGGACTTTTCTCCTAATTCATAATCCTTTTTAAGCTCTGATAAGCTGCTTGTAATATCATCAATTATATCACTCACATTACCCGGGTTTAAACCATGTTTTACTGCCTTTTTAAGCACTTTTTCCGCTCTGATATTAGCCGGAAATGCTCTCGGGATACTTAGAAGTTCTTCTTTCAAATTTATGTCCTTCTTCTCTTTATCTTTTATATTTTCCCAATTTTTTAATACTTCCTCCGAAGTATTGGCTGAGCCTTCTCCGAAAACATGGGGATGACGGCGAATCATCTTATCACTTTCATCAGAAATCACGTCATTTACGGTAAATACCCCTTCTTCTTCGGCAATCACACTATGCATTGCAACCTGCAAAAGAATATCGCCTAATTCTTCACATAAATTTTTATAATCTTTATTATCAATTGCTTCAATTGCTTCATAACATTCTTCAATCAGGCACTGTTTCAAACTTTCATGGGTCTGTTCCCTGTCCCATGGACAACCGTCTTTGCTTCTTAATTTACGGATAATATCCATAAAGTCTTCGAAACTGTATGCTTTTTTCATATTTATCTCCTTGGCACTAATCTTTTAAAAAGATAAAGCTAACATTTGCCTGCTTGTCTAAACCATATTATAACATAGCAAATTTAAACTTTCCACGAAAAATATGCTGTCTTAATCCATATTTTAGTTAATAAAAACTGCCAAGACTTTTTCGTCCCGGCAGTCAGTTTCTCTTATTTATTTTACTACTGTTCCATTTGTCTTCCCAAAAATGCTGCTGCGGTGCTTGCTAATTTAACTTCCGTATCCCCGAATTTTACTTTAGGATCTTTAGTCAATATAATAACCGAACC
>CAZIHC010000346.1:0-2456 GCA_964538605.1 uncultured Herbinix sp.
AATTTTCTGCTTGTCCATAATCTGCCTTACGCTTCCCAAAAGATCCCTCATCATGGCAGCCTTCTCATATTCCATATTAGAAGCTGCCTCGTTCATTTTCTCTTTCAGCATTTTTAGCACAGGTTCATAGTTTCCCGAAAGAAACTGGATAACCTGCTCTATATTCTTTTTGTATTCCTCCACCGATATAAAGCCCTGACAGGGGGCATCACACTGGCCCAAATAATAATACAGACAAGGCCTCTCTTTTCCTATATCTCTTGGCAAAACTCTGTTGCAGGTTCTTATTTTATATATTTTTCTCAAAAGATCCAGAATATCCTTTACTGCCGCAACACTGGTATAGGGCCCGAAATATTTAGACTTATCCCTCTTTATCTGCCTCGAAAGAAATACCCTTGGGTAGCTTTCCGAAACCGTTACGCAGATATAAGGATAGGTCTTGTCATCCTTAAGCATAGTATTGTATTTAGGCCTATGTTCTTTAATCAGGTTACATTCCAATACCAAGGCTTCCACTTCGGAATCCGTAACTATATATTCAAAATGGTCAATATTTTCTACCATATGCCTGATCTTAGGCGTATGATTCCTGCTGTTTTGAAAATATTGCCGTACCCTGTTTTTTAAAACAACCGCTTTCCCCACATAAATAATATTATCATATTTATCTTTCATAATATATACTCCCGGTTTGTCGGGAAGAAGTTTTAACTCTTCTTCTATATTAAACATTGATTATACACTCTCCTGTTGTCTTTATTTTATATAAGATATAAGATAAATGCAACCGATACAATTAACGATTATTATATATCTTACCACAACAAACAAGGTCCGCCTTTATAAAAGACAGACCTGTTATAATTTATTCGATATTAAATTTTATAACGGCTTATCACGTTTTTTATTGATAAGTTTTAAGCTCTTTATTTCGTTAGAAATCGCCCTTCTTATCGGATTCATCTATTTGGGTATTTCCATCCTTTAGGTCATAAGTTTGGGTTGTTTCTGCTAAATCAGCCTTACTTTCAGCAATATTAAAATCTTTTTCCGGCTCGGTTTCTTTATTGTTTGTTTCTATTCCTTTTACTTCATTAAATATTTTCATAAACTCTTCGCCGGTAATGGTTTCCTTGCTGATTAAATATTCCGCAATTTTATCAAGAACATCTCTGTTTTCTGCCAGTAATTTTTTTGCTTTTTCGTAACAAACGTTTAAGATTTTCATTACTTCTTTGTCTATATCACCGGCTGTTTCATCGCTGCAGTTTAAGACCGGCCTTCCGTCAAGATATCTGCTTTCTACTGATTCAAGGCCCATAAGACCAAACTTGTCGCTCATACCGTACTGAGTGACCATCGCCCTTGCAAGTGCCGTAGCTTTTTCTATATCATTGGATGCTCCGGTAGTAATTGAATTAAATACCAGCTCTTCGGCAGCCCTGCCTCCAAACAAGGTGGTAATTCTGGTCAACAGTTCATCTTTGCTCATAAGGTATTTTTCTTCCTCAGGAACCTGCATTACATAGCCCAATGAACCCATAGTTCTTGGAACAATCGTAATTTTCTGAACCGGTTCCGCATGCTTTTCAAGGGCGGTTATAAGCGCATGACCAACCTCATGGTAAGCAACAATTCTCTTTTCTTCCTTGCTTAATATTCTGTCCTTTTTCTCTTTGCCTGCTATTACGATTTCTACCGATTCAAGCAAATCCTCCTGGGTAACAACCGTACGTCCGTTTTTAACCGCCAGTATGGCTGCCTCATTAATAATATTGGCCAAATCCGAACCGACGGCACCGCTGGTTGCTCTTGCTATAGCTTCCAGGTCAACGGAATCATGCATAAGGACATTCTTGGCATGAACTTTCAGGATATCTACTCTTCCCTTTAAATCCGGCTTATCTACTATAATCCGGCGGTCAAACCTGCCCGGACGAAGAAGAGCTTTATCAAGTACTTCCGGCCTGTTTGTGGCACCAAGTACCACCAGGCCTTTGGAAGAATCAAATCCGTCCATGTTGGCAAGCAGCTGGTTTAAGGTTTGCTCTCTTTCATCGTTTCCGCCGCCATAGTGACTGTCCCTGCTTTTACCGATAGCATCAATCTCGTCTATAAAGATGATGCAAGGAGCATGTTGTTGTGCCTGTCTGAATAAATCCCTTACTCTCGATGCACCCACGCCGACAAACATTTCAACAAAGTCAGATCCCGACAGTGAGAAAAAAGGTACCTTGGCTTCACCGGCAACGGCTTTTGCAAGCAGGGTTTTACCGGTTCCCGGAGGTCCCACGAGCAGTGCACCTTTGGGAAGTTTTGCACCTATACGGGTATATTTTGCGGGATTATGAAGGAAATCCACGATTTCCTTCAGAGACTCTTTTGCCTCTTCCTGGCCGGCCACATCCTTGAAAGTAACTCCGGTTGACTTTTCAACATATACTTTGGCGTTG
>CAZIHC010000347.1:0-2455 GCA_964538605.1 uncultured Herbinix sp.
ATTATGGATGATTTCCACTATAGGTGTTGCATTTAATATTGCAATTTACATAATTTTTTTCAAAAATCAGTCGGGTTAAAAATTCCCGCTCTTCTTCCGTTAAATTTGCCTTTTCCAGTAAATCGGGACGTCTTTCATAAGTACGGATAATTGATTGCTTTCTCCTGTATTCTTCAATTTTAGCATGGTGACCGGAAAGCAACAATTCGGGAACCTTACGGCCCATAAATACTTCAGGCCGGGTATATTGAGGGTATTCGAGCAAATTATCCTTAAAAGTTTCAAATTCCGCACTGGTTTCATTGTTTAGCACACCGGGAACCAGCCGGGAAATTGCATCAATGAGGACAAGAGCCGGCAATTCGCCGCCGGTTAGTACATAATCCCCTATGGAAATATTGTCTGTTACTATCATTTCCAGGACCCGTTCGTCTATACCTTCATAATGACCGCATAGCAGGATAAGGTCTTCCTCCTGTGAAAGATCCCTGGCCATATCTTGATTGAATATCCGGCCCTGAGGCGTTAAATAGATAACCCTGGGTTTTTTAAAATTTGTCTGATCCTGTTTTGATAATTTAATGTGATTTACCAAATATCCGTATGCTTTATATACAGGTTCGGCCTGAATAACCATACCTGCTCCGCCTCCATAAGGGTAATCGTCAACCCTATTATGCTTGTTGTTGGCAAAATCCCTTATGTTTACCGTATTTACGGATATGATGCCTTTTTCTATGGCCCTTCCCGTTATACTGGTATTTATGGCGGATTCTATCATTTCAGGGAATAAGGTCATAACATGAAAATTCACAAATCCCACCGTACCTTTCGTAGGGTTATCTTGGTATTCGTTTATATTAAGCCGTTCAATAAATGAACCTTTATCTTTTTATTTTCAATATCTACATCGAGAATACATTCTTTAATGGAAGGAAGCAAAATCTCTTTATTATTTTCGGTTTTTACCACATAAACATCATTAGCCGCTGTGGTAATCACTTCGGTAAGAATACCAAGCCTGTCCCCTTCATCCGTAAAGACTTCCGAGCCTATAATATCACAGATAAAATATTCGTCTTCTTCCAGTTTTATGGCTTCTTCCCTGGGTATTAAAAGATCCTTACCCCTGTATTTTTCTATATCGTTGATATTATCGTAACCTTTGAATTTCAGTATGACCGATTGCTTAAAATATTTAACCCCTTCAATTTCCAGAGGCAAATAACCTTTTCCGGTATCCAGATATACATTCTTCAGGTATTCAAAACGATTAATATCGTCTGTGGTGGGATAAACCTTAACTTCACCTTTAATACCGTGGGTTGTTGTAATAACGCCTACTCTCAAATAATTTTCCATTGCTTTCTTCCTCTATTTTTACCAATCTTTTTGAAGTTTGATCTTTATTAAAATCTGCTTTTTGAATTATAAAGCGGTAAAATACAAGATATATTATTTAATATCCGATTAACTAATATAATACAGGCATTTAACAGGCAAATACCTGAACATAAGCAAAACGATATTAATTTTATAGAAGTATCTAAATTAAATTCTTTATCTATAGTTTTAAACTATTATGAAGATAAATTTTATTTACGTGAAAATAAAGGCTGTTGTAAATAAAACAACAGCCTGCATCCAAAATGATTAACATCCGGAAAGGTAATCTTTTTGAATATTAATCATTTTGGATTATTGTATTATTTCAACCACTACTTTTTTATCACTCTTAGCTGCGGCTGCTTTTACTACGGTACGTATGGATTTTGCAATACGGCCTTGCTTGCCAATCACTTTTCCCATATCTTCGGAAGCGACTTTCAATTCAAGAACAATTGACTTGTCGGTTTCCTTTTCCGTAACTACAACCTCATCGGGATGATCTACGAGTGATTTAGCAATTACTTCAACTAATTTTTTCATATTCAACCTCCATGCTGCCATACGGCAGCCAAATCCTACCCAAAAAGTTCAAAAATGAACTTCCAAGTTCAAAAATAAACTTCCAAGTTCAAAAATGAACTTCCAAGTTCATTTTGAACTTTGTTCATTTTGAACTTTGTTCATTTTGAACTTTGTTCATTTTGAACTTTTTTACGGTTGAAATTTTACCAGATCCCAATATTAAAGAAGACCGGCATGCTTAAATATCTTAGCTACCGTATCGGTAGGTTTTGCACCGTTAGCAAGCCACTTCTTAGCAGCCTCCTCATTTACCTTGAAGGCGCTGGGATTTTGTGTAGGATCATAAGTGCCGATTTCCTCGATAAATCTACCGTCTCTGGGAGATCTGGAATCTGCAACAACTATTCTATAGAAAGGAGCTTTCTTTTGTCCCATTCTCTTTAATCTGATTTTTACTGCCATGTTTTTCACCTCCTTGATAAGTGTTTATATGAAATGTTATCAGGTGTTTAATACATCAAATATATATTAAATTATCTGATGT
>CAZIHC010000348.1:0-2452 GCA_964538605.1 uncultured Herbinix sp.
AAATGCATTAAAAAATCTTTTGCCGGCTAATCGATCGGACCAAATTTTTTTAAGGGACTTACCCTGAAAAAAGCTTTACCGCCTATATTTTCCTTTTTGACATTTCCTACATTGGGGTATCTGCTGTCTTTACTGATATTGCGGTTATCTCCCAATACGAAATACTCATCATCTGCCAAAGTAATCGGCTGGACAGCCCGGCCGGGATCCAAAATAGGCTCTTTGCCGTAACTCTCTTCAAGAACCTCTCCGTTTATATATATTTTACCGTCTATAATTTGAACTGTCTCTCCGGGAAGACCGATTATACGCTTTACATAATAATCTTCGTGATCCCTTCCGTATGGATAGAAAACAATAATATCGAAACGCTTAAGTAATCCAAGCCTGTATGTAATTTTTTCGACATATAGGTGATCTCCGTCCGACAGGGTATTTTCCATGGACTTTCCTTCAACAATAGTACGTTGCAAAACAAAGTTAGGAATAATATAAACACAAGAAAATATTATAACGGCATAAAAAATTAAATCTAATAAAAACCGTCTTAAACGATTTTGTTTCTTTACACCTTTATTTGATTCAAATGTTTCAGAAATTAATTCAGACTCATTTATTTCGGAAGGATTATTTGATTCACTTTTATCTGAAGTATAATCTATATTATTATCAAGTACAATATCTTTATAATCTTCATGCTTTAAGTCCATATTTATTCCTTTCTCAATCCGGAGTCATATCATTTTTAATCAAGAAAGAGTTTCGCTTGCGAAACTCTTTCTTATTAAAAGCAGACTATTTATCTTTTTTCATTATCTGCAATAATTTTTACTTTGCCCTGGTTCATTTCCTCTATTGCAATAGACAGGGGTTTGCGACTGTCGGTATCGATTAAAGGCTTGGAGCCGTTAATCAGTTGTTTTGCGCGCTTAGCAGTAGCAATGACGATAGAATACCGGCTTGTTACAATAGGTTCTTCACCCGGTTCTACATCGCTGTTTACAGCTTTAATTAAATCAGAGTATGACGGACGCAGCATATTATGATTCCTCCTTTGATGTAATAATATATTATATCGAAAAAAAGTTTAATTGCTGTCCTGGTAATTGTCTTCGTAAAATTGATTTACCCTGCCTGCTATAGTTTCCGGAAGCAGGGAAGATAAAATTATATGGCCGCTGTCTGTTACAATTACAGCCTTAGTCCGCCTTCCGCAGGTTGCATCAATAGCCATACCTGTGTCTTTTGCTGTCTGCACCATTCTTTTTACAGGTGCCGCATCCGGACTGATTATACTTACAATTTTACCGGAATTAACTACATTTCCAAATCCGATATTAATTAACCTGTTCAAAGTTATTCCTCTTTTCGGTATATTTATTCTATATTTTGAATTTGCTCTCTTACTTTTTCAATATCGGTTTTCAGGTCAATTGCTTTGTTGGTAACTTCTATATCACTTACCTTTGACAATATGGTATTGGCCTCTCTATTCATTTCCTGCGCGATGAAGTCCAGTTTTCGGCCTACATTGTCACTTTCGTTCATTAATATATTTAACATATTGTTAATGTGACTTTTCAGGCGTACGGTTTCTTCGTCCACACAGATCTTATCCGCATATACGGTTACCTCGGTCAGAAGTATGCTTTCATCCACCTTTGCATCTTGCAATATCTCTCTGACCTTATTAAGCAACTTGTTTCTGTATTCAGTAATTATCTGCGGATATCTTTCTTCTATAAAATCAACTATTTCCCTCATTCCGTTAAGCTTTTGTATTAAATCGGCTTTAAGGTTTTCGCCTTCAATTATTCTTGTTTCTACAAATTTTTCTGCGGCAATTTTAACCGCTTCTTCAACCATCTCCCAAAGTTTTTCTTCATCGACAGACTGTTCTTCAAGGGTAAAAACTTCAGGATATCTGGATAAAACCGATGTACGGACATCATTTTCGATGCCAAAATCTTCACTCATTTTTACCAAATAATCATAATATTCTTTTGCAAGACTTGCATTATATTTCAGACATACATTGCTTTCCGTATAATCTTCGTAGGTAATAAAGACATCTACCTTACCTCTGCCGATATAACTTTTCAGTAAATTCCTAATACCTGCTTCAAAAAAGCTAAGTTTTTTCGGGAGCTTAATAGTTATATCACAGTATCTGTGATTTACAGATTTCATTTCTACTGTGATTTTTCTATCCTGATTGCTTACTTCGCTTCTCCCAAAGCCTGTCATACTTTTTATCATAAAACACACACTTTCTTATAAATTATTATAAAACGTGGTAAATTTTGGGAATTATCCTATGTAAAGATATAATTGATTATATATCCAATTAATTATAATTTAAAATAAAATGTAAGTCAAGCACCGTCCAATCTTTTCTTTAATATTTTAAATTGCAAGTTTAATTGCCTTACAAAATCTTACAGAACCCTGT
>CAZIHC010000349.1:0-2451 GCA_964538605.1 uncultured Herbinix sp.
TTCATCCATAGACAATGTACTCCATATCCTAAACTGATAATTATCCATAGTCCATACAATAACATTTATAGGATTTTCTTGAATAGCATAGGCAATAAACACCTCATAACCGTTAATCATTCTGGTTTCTATTATGTGGTTTTCATTATCTATTAAAATATTAGCATTATAATAGTTATGCCAGTACGAAACATAAATAGAATCACCAAAATCATTTTGGTATATAAAAATCGCTCTATCATCATCCTTTTCAACTTGGCTCTCCTTAAATCCTTTCGGCAGGTATTTGGGTCTGAACTCTTTTATATCGCTTGTATCAGACGCTTCTTGTCCATTGAAAATAATTGAAATGTATTTATTATACCATTCAACAATAGCTTCTTTTACCGAGGCCCTAACCTTCGCATTGGACAACATTAATAATGATAAAAAGCCCACAGCCAGTAAAATTATAGCTGCTACGCGTTTTCCGACATGAATAGCCTTAAGAACTATATCCCTTCGTCTGTCACGGGCAAGTAATCTCCTCATCCGTAGTTCAAACTCGGGAGACAGGGTTACAATTTTTATAAGCTCATCTTTTTTCGGTATGCTTTCTACTTCTTTTTTGAATTCTTCTATTACTGCCTGCCGGAATAAGGCTTCAAATAAATTGTCATCCATTTTCATTATATCCAATTTTACTCACACCTTCATAATTTTATTGTTTATCTTGAAATTTTATTCATTATGGGGTTTATTATTTGAAATATCTTTTTCTACTAGTCTTCGCACCTTATCTTTTGCCCTGCTTATACGGACACCGATATTTTCGTAAGGGATATTTAGCTTTTCAGATATTTCTTTATAAGACATCCCCAGGGCATATTTCATGATAAGGACCTGCCTGCTGATTTCGTCGATACTTGATAAGTGTTTCTTAATTAAATCATATTCCGATGCTATTTCGGCCTGCTCTTCCGGGGATTTTTCTTCCGTACTGAAATATATCTCCAGTTCTTCTATAGGAGTATCCGCATAGCGTTTTTCTTTTCTTAACAAATCTATACATTTATTTCTTACTATAGAAACGGATACATAGCGAAAATTCTTACTATCTAAATGTAAATATTTTTCTTTTTCCTTTATTATTGATAAAAAAGCATTATGTACAGCATCTTCCGCCATGGTCTGATTGTATCCAGTAATCTTTAACGCATATAAAAGGAGGGCATGCTTATGCTCCTCATAGATATCTGCCATCCTCTTTTTATCCTCTTCATTTTCAAGCATTGATAAATATAAAAGCAGCAAAAAATCATCTCCATTTTTATAATTTATCTTTGGTTTCTTTTTTCTTCAGCTGCTTCCATTCTATGTAAATGCGTTTCACTTGTCAATAGACGACATTTTTCGAATAATGTGTTTTATTTTCGCAATGCAGCCGATGATTTCTGTTTTATTTGCCAGTCGGAGATGCAGGAAATATCCAAAAAATATGGGCTTAAGTTAGTTTAACCTAAGCCCATATTTTTTTAATTATTCTTTATAACATCAATCTCCCCTTCATCTTGTGCAGGCGATACCAGACAATATCCCTCATATCCGGTTTACTTTTCAAATTCAAGATAAAATAAGTCCAAATCTTTTGTAATGTATGCGGTTACATAATGATACGGATATACTCCGGAACCATTCCATTGATAATACACCAAATATTATTCCTGACAAATCATTGTTTAAATACTATTTATATTATAAGTTTGAATTTTATTAGTAACGCTTTACTGTCTATATTATTTAATCGTTTAATTGTAGGCTTTTCTTTCATGTGAATATTTATATATTTTTATAATAAAATCGATATATTTTGTATGTATTAATTTATAAACATACATAATAATTTCAATTTAATTATGGGCTTATATAACTAAAAAAATCTAAGTAATAAAAAGACCTTCATACGATTTGTATGAAAGGCCTTCTTTGAATTAATATTATTTAACTATTATGCTATTTATTATTCTATTGTTCTATGTTCATGTGTCTCGTTTATATGGCTCCTATTTGGCTTCTGCTTCTGCCTGCTTTTTTAATTCTCTCTTTCTTTTGGTTATTAAGCCTCCTATCCTTCCCGACTCTTTTGCGGTAAGGGATTTCCATCCTGAAGAAAGCACTTTATCAAGATATCCCAGTTCTTTTGCTATCTCATATTTCATTTCCTCCTCAGGTTTCAGATTGTTAAGATCAATCTTCTTTTCCCTTTTAGCTGCCATACGTTACACCCTTTCTATTTTGCTTTTTTAGAGTGTAACCAACTTGCGTAAGAATATTCGGGCTAATTTTCATTTTATAATAACAGCCATATTTTTACCGGTTAATATAAATCTCCTTGCCCAGGTATAAGGAGTAAATTATCATTTCTTTAACTTTCTTCCTTAATATCTGTTCCAGAGCTTTTTTATAATAAAT
>CAZIHC010000350.1:0-2451 GCA_964538605.1 uncultured Herbinix sp.
TGAACATGAGGTCAATAGTACCGTTTTATCCGAACAACAGGAATTTTTCATATAACTGTGATGACCTAATTAACCATTATGAAAATACCGGCATAAAAGCCCTTCTTTTAATTAATCCTGACAACCCGTCAGGCAATTTCATCGAAAGGTCCGATGTTTTAAAACTTGCCGGATGGGTACAGCAAAAAGGTATAAGGTTAATAGTTGACGAATCGTTTGTAGATTTTGCAAACGCGCCCGGACCCCAGACTCTTCTTACTGAAGAAACCCTTGGACAGTATAAGAACCTTACAGTTGTAAGAAGCATTTCAAAATCTTTCGGAGTGCCCGGACTTCGCCTTGGAATTGTTGGAAGTGCCGATGAGGAGTTAATCGGATTTATAAAGAAAGATATTTCTATATGGAATATAAATTCATTAGCAGAATTTTATCTTCAAATATGTGAGAAATACAGGAATGAATATACTCTGGCACTGGAAAAGTTTAAATTAACCAGAGCCAAGTTTGTGGATGAATTAAAAAAGATACCGAATCTTCGGGTTATACCTACTCATGCTAATTATGTTATGTGTGAAGTGCTTGGCGGCTATTTTGCTGATAAATTGGCAGAAACTTTACTAGAAAAGTACAATGTTCTTATTAAAGACTTGTCAGGCAAAAAAGGTATAGACGGCCAGTTTATCAGGGTAGCAGTCAAAACTAAAGAAGAAAATAATATTCTTATTAACGCACTTCAAAGTATACTTGGTAAATCCGGCAGGGCAAAGGCGTTTACTATAAGTTTCAGCGGGCAGGAGGCTTTATTGTATGCTCAGAAGAGAAATTAAGCATAATTCTGGTTATTCAATGCTTTATTTTATGAAAGATCCGTCCAATATCTGCTCGATTACAGGCCTTTTAAGCTCTTTTTTGGGTATATACTTTTCGATAACAGGAAAATACTATTATGCATTAATAGGTCTTTTGTGGGCAGTCATTTTTGATTGGGCAGACGGCATAATTGCAAGAAAGCTTAAAAATCGTACCGATTATCATCGGGCTGTAGGTACTCAACTGGATTCGCTTATTGATATAGTAAGTTTCGGAATTCTTCCGGCTGTTATTTTATTAAGTTTCGGAAAATTTAAACCGGCGTTTTTGCCCGGAGCTTTTCTTATTGTGGCCGGAGGGGCTGTAAGATTAAGTTATTTTAATGTTTTTGGAATGATTGATAAAAATACATATAAGGGTTTGGCTTTAGATAACAATGCGATTATTCTTTCCTTTATATTTATATTTGATAGGTTCTTATCGCGTAAGGTATTTTCAGCCGTTTTATATGCCGTTATGCTAATTCTTCTTGCCTTTAATCTTGCCCCAATCCGCACTCGTAAATTGGGAGCCGGGTGGCTGTATATTCTTATTCCTTATACAGTAATAATGTCGGTTTATTATGCAAGTATTCAGTGATAAATTTACCGAAAAAATGCAGTAAATTTAAATAATTCAATAATATTAAACATGATTTTTAGGCCAAATTTTTCGTAAAAAAATATGGTATTATTTGTCTTGAAATGATTGCCTGACAGGTATAAAATGTTTAAGGTGAGCTTGTGAATAATCACACTTCAGGGCAATAATTGAAAGACAGGAGGAAATCATAATGAAAGAAGTTTATGAGTTTTTAAAAAAATGCGGAACATATTACCTGGCAACAGTGGAAGGAGATCAGCCAAGGGTCAGGCCTTTTGGAACGGTCGATATTTTCGAAGGGAAACTTTATATTCAAACTGGTAAGGTAAAAAACGTATCCAAGCAGCTACAGGAAAATCCCAAAGCCGAGATATGTGCTTTTGCTGACGGCAAATGGCTCAGGGTATCAGGTAAACTTATTAGAGATGACAGAAGAGAGGCAAAGAAGCATATGCTCGATAATTATCCGGAACTTACGTCTATGTATTCTCCTGATGACGACAATACGGAAGTTCTCTATTTTGAAGATGCAACAGCTACCTTTTACTCATTTACCGAGGAACCGAAAGTTATAAAATTTTAGCAGAATGAGGCTGTGAAAGTAAAAGATAGCCGTTGTTAATTACATAATAAAATGTTATGTAATAGTTGTTTATTATATTAAGCAAATACTCTTAACGGGTATTTGCTTTTTTAATGTTTTTTGCTGCTATCAAAGTTTTAGCCAATATTTTTTCATAAGTTGGTAATTATTAAATTTTATAGTATAATCAATAATAAAAGAATTGGAATGTTAGATTAAGACTGATAGTGGTTTTGCTATAATAAAGATTAAATAAATGCAAATTATTAATATAATAAAAAATAGTATATATTTGATACTGTAAAAAGTTATTACCAAAGAACTATTACATTAACAGGAGATATGCTTATGAAAGAAGTTACTGCGATCAAGTCCTAATTTATGTGTAAAATTCCTCAGCTAGGTAACCTTGAACA
>CAZIHC010000351.1:0-2450 GCA_964538605.1 uncultured Herbinix sp.
TTCTAAACTCGGCAGTATATACCCCCTCCTGTACCCACATAGGCACATAAAAGCGATAAGTTTGTCTGTCAAGAATTATCCATGTACCTGCCTTAATCAGTTCATCATTATCTGTTTTGTTGTCACTGTCTGTATCAATAAAAACGTCAAAAGGAAGCCTCATTTCATTTCTTAGCTTGCCGTTCTTTTTAGCAATATAAGATACATTTTCGGGATCAATAAAAGACCTTGAAAAATCCCTTTCATAGTAACCAAGTCTCGGAGTATGATGCAGTTTATTTGATATTCTAACTGTAAAATCATTAAGTCTTGTATCCGGGTCCAGCACCAAATGATATACTTCTTCTTCAGGTTCAATCAATTGCACCCATTTATCGTTATCAGAATGAATGATAGGATCACATATGACAGGGGTATGGATGGTAACATCATTTACTTTCATGTTAAATGTTTTTGTTGAATAAGCGTTTACACTCATAGAATGTTTTTGATACGTCACATTTCCCGATGATGCATAAACACCGTTTTTCTTTAAAGCATCTATCACAAGGCCATCTTTAAATAAGACTTTATCATGGGTTAAACTGTTTGAATGTACCATTACTCCGGTATATGGTACCGGTGCAATCTTTTCCGATATTTCGTCTGACATTACAACAACACCGTCAAACATAATAAAATCATTTTTTACTTTAAGTTCTTCCGTCATTTCCAAGGCATATGGAGTAAGATCAATAAAATTTACGGTCGGCCTGTAACCGTCATCGGAAGTAATTGGTGTATCATAACTCAGGTGTATGCCTTCAGTCACTTGCCTTGGAAGTATTATATGATCGTATAAATTGCTGCTGTGTCTGGTTGAAAGTGCCGGAACATTCAGATATGCAGAATTGATAACCAGATTTGTTCTCTCACTTGGAAGGGAATAATTATATACGATGGCAGAACTTGGGGTATAATATTCGAGATTTTCTATTTCCCAATAAGAATAAGCTCTTTCTACAGATATATATTGTGTATCTGTTACGGTTTCTGTAACTTCTTTCGGTCCGCCAAATTCTTCCGGAGTTGCTGTTTTGTAAATCAAAGTATACGTCATTGTAACCGGTACCGATAATTTTATTTTACCTGTTCTATTAACAAGTCTATAACCTAACAGATAATCTTTTGTTTTGACATATACATGCTGGCTTTCCGTTGTCGCTATACCTTCTTTGGATATGAAATATTGTGATCCGTACTTGTCACCGTCAATAACTGCATACGGCTCTGGAGTGTCAATCGGAAGTATTATCGGCGGCAAAGGATCAGGAACTTCAACGTTTTGTGATGCATCATAATATATTTTTACAGTTATAACCGTTCCAAGTTGTGTTTCATTTGGCACTTTAAAAGATACGGTATTTCCGGTTCCTGCCTTTGTTTGATCCCCGGAAGATGTCTTATATGTATAATCCCATTTATTTTGGTACTGATATGTAATATTTCCGGCCATTCTTTGATTTTGAATTGATTTATTTATATTTTGCCCTCTTGTAACCGTTTCCTTTGATATTTCTTCTATAAAGGATCCTGTCATTGTTACCATAATAACCCTTAAGTCAATCTGGTCTGCTGATGCTTCTCCTAAAGTATAATAAACGGTAACGGTAATTCCTCCGGATATGTCATTTGCAGACGGCACTGTAAAGCTTATGTTTTTCCCTTTTCCTGAATTTGATACAATCGGAGAAGATGACGTATTTTTCCTATATTCCCACTTCCATTCTCCGGTGAAGTCATACGATTTTCCACCGGCTGAAAGTGTTTCTTGTGCGGTGTACTTGTATGTATCTCCTGATTTAGCCGTTTCTGTTGCTAAAGTAGTAATTTTTACCCCTGTTTCTTTATTTACCGCATTAACTGTTATTGCTATTGTTCCCTGCGAAGCTTTCTTATAATATGCTATTACAATTATTTCATCATTGGAATCAATATCACTAAATGCAGTAAATTCTATAGGATCCTCGTCTTTTGCCGATTCTCTTACCCTCATTTTGGCCGGATTATTTTTTAGATAATAGTAAAAATGTTTAGTTTTTGTATATGTATCTTTTCCGACTGTAATAGCTTTATCAATGGATTGGCTAAAACTTTCTCCCGGTTTTATTTTTCCTACATATATATTTTCTTTAATTATCTTATCTGTATCTATATCTGCCGCATGAATTCTGATAGATATATCTGTTTTTTTATAGATCATGCATATATCTAAACCGCCATATATTACTTTTGCTGAGTCATTTATAATATCTTTAACAGTTATTGTTTTACCATTAATTATATCGCCCACCATTTTTCGTGAGCCTTTAATTTCTTTTCCCGTTAATTTGCTTTTAATATAATATCCAATTAAATTATATTTTTGATCATTAGATCCATTAAGATTATACTCTTCGCTTACTTCATTT
>CAZIHC010000352.1:0-2448 GCA_964538605.1 uncultured Herbinix sp.
CTGCCAGCGACGACGATCTTCGGTATACGCACGTTTCTTCTTTTTGCCTCTTTACGGCTTAATTTTTCACTGCTTTTATCAGCTTCCTGGCCTGCTTTTGAATGCTTCAACCCGACTGCATTAAGAAAATCCTTCCTATACTGTTCCAATTTTTCAGGTTGTGAAAGTTCATGTTCCATTCTTACCTTGCAGAAATTTTCAAGGTAGTCCAGAAGATTTAAGCGTATTACCTGTTTTTTTACCGGTAAATTTATCATTTTATCCACAAAGATCAAAACAGCGCCTGCTAAAATACCCACAGCCCCTGTGTACAAAATGTTCTCACGGTCCACATCGTAAATAACCCCGAAAACTGCGCTAATCGGTATGATTAAGAAGTTAAGATATAAGACTTGTCCACTTAAATTTTCCCATGTGGATAATAATAATCCACAAAATCTATACTTTGTCATGCTTTTATCCACAAAAGTATCCACATTATTCACACCGATATTAAGTTTATAACAGGTTTCAAATTTCATTTTCATATGCTTTAATAATTTATTCTTAGTAGTGCCCAGCTTGTCCGACTGTTTTACCAAATATATGTAAACCATATCCAAAATAAAACGGAGTAAGATTCCCAGACCGCATAAGGCAGAAAAAGCGTAGATAATATAATTTTTGTCATAAAACTCTCGAATCATAAAAACCCCTCTCTTTTCCATAATTTTACATATATTATAGCTTGTATAAAGCTGTTTGAAAAGAGAGGGATAAAAGAATCGGTAGACATAAATCTATATTAAATTTTATAAAACGATTGCATATTATAAATTTATCATTTCAATAACAAAAAGCGACAATTTCCCCTTTACCTGTCCGGTTCCAAATCCGGTAAATTGATATAAGTGTCCATCCCGTCATCTGCTATATCAATGGTATAGCTTTTTGTCTGATATCCTTGCTTAATAAATGTCAGAACATGTCTTCCTATAACCTTTTGGAAGCTCCCGGGTGAAACTCCTTTATATTCTCCGTTAAGATAAACCGAAACCCCTTTCGGATTCTGAATATAAATAAGATGCTCTTTATCGACAATGGGGTCCTCATCCGAAGTTTCATCATCCGGTAAATCTATGGTTTCAGAATCATCTTCCCCTAAAATTTGCTCCCTGTCCCAATTATTATATTCAATATAATCTACATCATCTGTTTCGTTTCCCGGGATTTCCACAATACTTACACTTTCCCTGCTGTGTAGTTCAGGAAGGACTATCTGAACTTTCTTTTCCGATGAATCTACTTTAAGTCTGCCACGATAAGTAGCATATCCTCCTAAAGATACCTCAATTTTATGCTCTCCGTACATCAGCTTAACGGGACTTGCATATAAAGTCAACTTGCCGTCTATAAACAAATCAGCTCCTAAAGGTGATATATCAAATAAAATTTGTCCGTATCCGGGGCCCAGATCCCTGAGAGATACTACAGTTTCCTCGTTACGGTTAACTGTAATGTTTTTTGTTCCGCTGTATTTCCCGTTTTCAGCGGTCAGATTATAATTACCTTCACGAACAGTTACAATCATATTTTCAGTAATTTTTTGAACAGCTTCATAGCCTATTGTTACACTGCCTCCCAAAAAGGCGTCGCAATCAATCAGTCTTACCGTTCCATGACCTTTTGTTACTTTTACAGACCATACGGTTTCATCAATGCCTCTAACAGTCAATACGTCCTGTTCAGCCAGATCTTCAAGAGTTATGAATGCATCATTATCTGTCACAATAGGGGAATCATATGTATATTTTGTATTTGCTATTTTAATAATCTTATCTGATGTATCTATAAGCATATTATTAACACCTATGTATTCCCAGGCTTTTAAAGACGGCCGCAAGGACAAAATCTTGTTTTTGCTGCTTTGATAGGCAATATCAACTATCTGACCGATTTCAAGCTGACCGACGGTTATAGGCTGGCCGTATTTGTCGGTTATATTTGATCCGCCTGTATAATATAAAATAATTTCTTCTTTTTTGTCTGTATCAAATAACTTTATAGCCTTATCCGATGCATTTACTTCTAACACAAGGGCAGTTAAATTTTTGTCGGCCTGGTTGTATATCGCCGAATTTTCATCTCCTGCTTTTGATGATGTATTGCTTATTGTCTGTCTTATTGCCGGTTTTTTGCTTTTTCCTGCTTCCAATAACGCGATAAATAAAACTAAAGTAAAAAAAGACAGACCGATTAGCAGGCTCATAATCGGCCCTATTTTTATCCCGGATTTTTTATTTTTACCTTTGACATTATCCATTATGGTACCCTCAATTTACGTTATCCTGTGCTTTAAATACAATAGTTATTATAATTATATCTTAATAATAAATCATATACAATCCCTTCAACGGTCGTGTCAACTTGTTTTAGGTTTTATGTCACTGTCTGCCCCTCTCTTTGGGC
>CAZIHC010000353.1:0-2429 GCA_964538605.1 uncultured Herbinix sp.
CCGAATGCGTCATTGGACAGCAGCACGTTTGCCGGTGTTACAAAGGCTGCCATGCTGTCCGGCCAGTGGATCATCGTCATTTCCATAAACATTATTTCTGATTTGCCAGTACTGATCTTATCTCCTGTCTTCACGGGTACGAAATTCCAGTCCTTATGAAAATGCTTTCTGATCGACTCCACACCTTTTGGAGAGCAATAAATCGGGGTATCCTTCGGCAATACATCCATTAATGCATCAAGGCACCCTCCGTGATCTGGTTCATTATGATTCACAATAATACCGTGAACATTTGAAAAACCCACTTCTTTTCCGATTAATTCAATGAACTCATTCTTAAAAGGAGTCCATACGGTATCAACAAGAATATTTTTTTCATCCCGGATCAGGTATGTGTTGTAACTGGAACCACGGTGAGTGGAATATTCATGTCCATGGAATCTTCTTAATTCCCAGTCCTTCAAACCAATCCAGTATACATTGTCCTTTACCTGTATCAAAACACATCCACCTTTCAGGAAAGTAGTTTTTGCAAATTTCCTGCTTTACTTCTTATTTATTCCCGGTTTGCAGCCAAAAAAAACAGAAAAGAAAAAGGGCTGAACCAGTCAGGGTTCAACCCGATCTATATGTAAAGGCCCAACGGCCGGTATTTTTATTTTTTTCATCCGCCTGCCGGCGGCCACCCCCGGCTTTTCACTCTTTACAGGCAACTGGCCAGGTATTCAGGGAAAAGAGTGCGGGAGCTTAGGGGGTGTACCTGTAAGCAATTCATTTAATTTTAGGAGGTTGCCTGGCGCAGGACCGGTTACCCGGTAAAACAGCCTTTAATCCTGAACATCAATCTGGATTTTGCGTTTGTTGTCGGGTTTTGCCTTGGGCAGTGTAATTGTAAGTACGCCGTTCCTGTATACAGCCTTGATGTCCTCTTCCTTTACATTATTCAGGTAAAAAGATCTTCTGAAGCTGCCGTAAGCTCTTTCCCTTCTTACATAGTTTTCTCTTTCTTCATTGATTTCTTCCTTCTGCTCTGCGGAAATTGTCAGATATCCGTCATTAACCTCTATGTTTATGCTGTTTTTATCAACACCGGGAAGTTCAGCGTCTATAATCCATTCCTTATCCGTTTCACGAATGTCTGCTCTGAAAGGGGAGTTCCATCTTGTGAAAAACGGATCATTGAAAAAGTCCTCAAAGAATCTGTCAATCCCAAAGAAGTCATCTCTCCGTGCCATATTACCAAATCTTTTTGGTACCAAACCGAACATTTATAACACCTCCATAGTAAATGTTTTTTATTTAACTTTGACTTTCTTTGACCTTTCTGACTACATTTTACCTGCCAAAAACTAAAAGAGCAACCTTTGATTTTGACTATCTTTGACCATAATTGCCCAAAAAATAAAAACAGGTTAAATTTTCTTTTGTTTTTTCGATTATTCTTGAATTTTCTTCCTTTGAAAAATTAGAGGTAAAACAGAAACAGGATATCCGGGTTTTACATTTATATAATATCCTATAATTTTCTGTATTTGTCAATACTGAAAGGAATCATATGGCGTATATCCTTAATTTCAAAGACACCCATCAGTATCAGCATTGCAATCATCAAGCCTCCGCAAAGTCCTGCGGATGTAAGCAGCACTAAAGCCTTAGATTCAAATACCGAACCTGCTGCTATTTTTATTGCCGGAGCAGCTATAATTCCTGAAATTGAAGCAACAAGGGGCTTTATTATCCAGTCGCCGAATTCAATGGACATACCGGTGGTTTTTATGGCCGTGTTCAGATTCAGAGCGGCACCGACAAAATTGCTTACTACAAGTGCAATTATATAGGCGTTAAGCCCGAAATACGGAATTCCAAACCAGACAAATCCAAGCCTGATTAAAGTAGTTACCATTGAGTGTTTTAAAGTTGCCGTCTCCTTGCCCAGACCGTTAAGTATGCCCAGAAGGGTCTGCTGGAGAGATAAAAATACCCCGGTAAATGACAATAGATATAGCATTTGACCCACATTCTGACCCGGATATATCAAATCCGCAATTTCATAGGCAAAACATATAAAAAGGCTTGAGAACAAAAATCCCAGCACAAGGGTAACGCGTATCGATCTTGAAATCTGCCTGTTGGCCCTGTTCATTCTTTTTGTTGCCACAGCTTCGGCTATTGCCGGTACCAGTGCCGTGGCCAATGCGGCAGTAAGCATTGAAGGAAATGAAATGACAGGGGATGCCATACCTGTTAATTTTCCATACTGGGTAAGGGCTTCCTCGGAAGTCATTCCATAAACCGCGAGGCGCTGAGGGATCCAGAGAAATTCCACAGTCCCCAGCAGAGACAATACAAGACGGTTTGTCGTTATCGGCAGAGAAATTTTTAACAGGACCCTGCCAATATCCCTTTTCCGCATAATTCTCTGCCCGGCC
>CAZIHC010000354.1:0-2421 GCA_964538605.1 uncultured Herbinix sp.
AGCATTTCCGTTTTTATTTATTTAATTTTGTAACACATGTATTGTAAACCTACATATTATTTTTTATTAAGAAAAAACTGTTATACAGTTTTCTTATAATAAGTATTGCTATGCCAAATAATTATGGTATATTAGTTGTGTCAAAAAATAGAAATACTTGTAGAACTATATAATCGAAATTATAATATTTATATAAAAATTGAAAACAATAAAAGAAGAAGAGGATTTTATGTTAATAGAAAATAAAAATTTTGATCTTAAACAGATAGCAGAATCCGGTCAGTGTTTCCGGATGAATCCTATATCACAAAATAAATATTACCTTATTGCCTTTGACAGGTACCTGGAGCTTGAGCAATTAGAAGATGATGTCGTGGAAGTATCATGCAGCGAAGAAGACTACAATAAGATCTGGAAAAATTATTTTCATCTTGACTTTGACTATGGCAGTATAGTTAAAAAGCTGGTTAAAGGAAAAGATAATTTTCTAAAGGAAGCTGCCATGTACGGAAAGGGTATAAGAATATTAAGACAGGACCCTTTTGAAATGCTTATAAGCTTTATAATATCCCAGAATAAAAACATTCCTGCGATTAAATCCTGCATCGAAAAAATTTGCGAGGTTTACGGAAACAGAAAAGAAGATAAAGCTACCGGGAACGTTTATTATACCTTTCCGGGTCCGGATAAGCTGGCTGAAGCAAAAAAGGAAGATTTGCGAGCCTTAAAATTGGGATACAGGGATGAATATATTATAGAAGCCGCCCGTGCCGTATATCTTGGCAAAATTGATTTGGAAGCTTTAAAATTGTGCAGTCATGAGGAAGCGGTAAAAACCCTAAAAAGCATTAAAGGTATAGGAGATAAGGTGGCTAATTGCATTTCCCTTTATGGCCTGCACCATATAGAAGCCTTTCCTATAGATGTCTGGATGAAAAGAGTTCTTTCGGAATATTACGATAATAAATTTGATACAGCATTGTATCAGGGTTATGCCGGAATTGTACAGCAATATATGTTTTATTACATAAGACATGTGCATGGGATTAATAATTAAATTTATTTTCATTAAATAACATCCGATAAAGCTATTCCCATCAGAGAGAAAGCATATCTTAAACGCCTGACGGAAAAAATAAAGATGAGATATCATTCTCAAAAATAATCGGAAAGGCGGAAGTAGCATGGGCAATGGCGATATCAGGGATATTAAATCTTTTGAAAATAAGAAAAGACTGGATCATCTTGTGAACCTGGTTGAAAAAACCACAAGAACCGAACGGCATCTTGAAGAGCATTCAGATATTTCATCACCGGAAAATATCGAACATGCAAAAAAGCTGCAGGAAGAACGAAAAAACCAGATTGAAAACTTAAAGAATATTATCGCTCACGGTGATAATAACAGCAGGGAAAAACACTTAAGGAACACAGAAAAAAGATTCATATATGCGGACGGTTACCTGAAAAACAATGCCGACCGTATGGACAGGGAAACCCTGATGAATGCAATCGAAAAACAGGAACACAGGCTGGAGCAGTTGGACAATTATAAATAATCATGAAGGCTGTCGGTGATTGTCCGACAGCCTTTAATGGTGTCAGGCACTGTTAACAAATTGTAAACATAAACCATAATTATTCATAATTTATTAACATTCTGTTTACAAAAAATTTACTGTACCTGACACCTACCTTCTTTCTTTACGTAACTGATATCGCCTCAAACCGGCTTCCCATTCGGCCCGTTCGGCTTCGGTTTCAAGTATCAAACGGGGGACTTCGGTAGGTTTTTCATTTTCATCCAAGGCCACCATAACCAAATATGCCCGGTTTACTACCTTCCTAAGACCGGTTATATGATCTTCCACATAAGTATCTACCCGCACTTCCATAGAAGTTGTGCCGACATAAGTTATACGGGCTATTAAAACCAATATATTATTTATATATACGGCGGATTTAAATTGCAGGTTATCTATAGCCGCCGTAATAACGTTTCGTTCGCTGTGACGTCTGGCCGCTACAGCGGAAACTTCATCAATCCATGCAAGAAGCTGACCGCCAAACAGCCTGTTGGTGCCGCTGATATGAGACGGCATAACAATATGGACCTGTTCCGTAATTGAAACTGCTACTCTTTTTGCTTTCATGGCTCCTCCTGTTTTTCATCAAAAATAAATCCAATATATAAAAATGCTCCGCCGGAATGCGGAATTATAAATATATTCGTATACCTTAGTCTTGTCCCAATCGGGTGCATAAATACCGGAAATATGCTTTAAAATACTTTCTTGATATATTTTATCTCTATAATCATGATTAATCAATTAATAATTAAAACGGTTATTTAGTCAATAATAATTTAATTTGTAAATTGCAATATTAAATGCAACACCTATAGTGGAAATCATCCATAAT
>CAZIHC010000355.1:0-2409 GCA_964538605.1 uncultured Herbinix sp.
GTGGTCAAGCCTGGCCAGTCGCTGACCCTGCTGCCCCAACAAGACAGCGAGCCGCCCCCGCCGGCGACCACGGAAAAGCGTTTGCCACTAACTTCAATCCCGAAATCAATATCCGTGAAATAACTGCCCCAGGAAGCTACTGGGAAGACGGCAAATGGATTGAAACAAAACCTCTGGAAATAAAGAGGACTTTCAATTTCCCCGAAATAGGCAATATGGATATTTATCTATTGCACCATGAGGAAATAGAATCTTTGGCCAAAAACATAAATGGCGTAAAGCGGATTAGATTTTGGATGACTTTCTCACAAAAATACCTGACTCATCTTCAGGTTCTTCAAAATGTCGGAATGACATCGATAGAACCTATAGAATTTGAAGGCAAGATGATACAACCCCTCCAGTTTTTAAAGGCAGTACTTCCCGACCCTGCCACCTTAGGCCCCAGAACCAAGGGTAAAACAAACATCGGGTGCATATTCAGAGGGATTAAAGACGGTAAACCGAGAACTTATTATGTATATAATGTCTGCGATCATCAGGAATGCTTTAGGGAAGTCGGTGCCCAAGCCGTCTCCTATACCGCCGGGGTGCCTGCCATGATTGGCGCCATGATGGTTCTTACCGGCAAGTGGAAAAAACCGGGCGTATTTAATGTGGAAGAATTTGATCCCGATCCTTTTATGGATGCTTTGAACAAAAACGGCCTGCCCTGGAAGGAAGATTTCTCACCGGAGATTTTGGATTAAGGTGAGGTTTGAAATGGACAGAAATATTGAAGCTTTCAGAACCTTAAATTTAAGTATTGATATATCAAAACTTCCTACACCCATTTACATAGTTGATGAAAGACTGCTAGAAAAAAACCTTAAAATTTTAAAAGATGTAATGGATAAGACAGGCTGCAAAATTTTACTTGCCCAGAAAGCCTTCTCCATGTTCTCATTATATCCCATGATTGGCCGGTACCTTAGCGGTACCGCAGCCAGTTCCCTTTTTGAAGCAAGGCTGGGATTTGAGGAAATGAAAGGCAAGGAAGTTCATATATATGCCCCGGCTTACAGGGAAGATGAATTTGATGAAATAATAAAGATATGCGACCATATAATCTTTAATTCATTTTCCCAATGGAAAAAATATAAAAACAGGATAAAAGACGCCGAAAGAAAAATTGAATTCGGCTTAAGGATAAACCCTGAGTATTCGGAAATTGAAACCGAGATATATAATCCCTGTGCTGCCGGTTCAAGACTAGGTATTACAATTGACAACTTCAGTGATGAAGACCTGGACGGTATAGACGGCCTGCATTTTCATACCATGTGCGAGCAAAACTCGGATGTCTTAAAGCGTACGATTGAAGTTGTAGACCGGAAGTTCGGAAAGTATATAAAGAAAATGAAGTGGATAAACTTCGGAGGCGGCCATCATATCACCCGGCCTGATTATGATATAGACACATTAATTGAATGTATTATGTATATCAAAAATAAGTATGATGTGGAAATTTACCTGGAACCCGGTGAAGCAATAGCTTTAAATGCGGGATTCCTGGCAGCCAGAGTTCTGGATTTTGTAAAAAACGGCATTGACATTGCAATCCTTGATACTTCTGCTGCCTGCCATATGCCAGATGTAATAGAAATGCCTTATAAGCCTAAGATTGTGGGCACCGGTGAACCTGGTGACTATCCTCATACTTACAGGCTTGGCGGAATGACCTGCCTGGCAGGAGACATCATCGGAGATTACTCCTTTAAGGAACCCCTTAAGGAAGGCGATATCCTTCTTTTTACCGACATGGCTATCTACACCATGGTAAAAAACAACACCTTTAACGGGGTTAATCTTCCGGCTATTGCGACTTATAATGATGAAGATGGATTAATAATCATAAAATCTTTTGGATATGAAGATTTTAGAAACCGTCTTTCATAAATGCTCTTAATCCTTAATTATAATAAAAATAATTAATACTACAAATACCTTTGATTTTTACAAAATACATATAGAAGGTATTTTAATTACTCAAAGTATATAATCAAACTTAAACTATTATGAGAGACATTATATTGCTTTTCTGACGTCTGTGTGGTTATACTTTTAATCCATGCTCCCCTGCGGGGAGCGACCGATGAGGCATTTTATAGGTATTTAAAAAGGGAAGATTTCAATCCACGCTCCCCTGCGGGGAGCGACTTTCTTTACCTCCAAACATTACCGGTGATAATTATTTCAATCCACGCTCCCCTGCGGGGAGCGACCGGAATTTATGCATTTCGTGTCAACCATGTTAAAATTTCAATCCACGCTCCCCTGCGGGGAGCGACCGTAAAGCTGCCGCCATTTTTGCAGCCCCTTGTTATTTCAATCCACGCTCCCCTGCGGGGAGCGACGATATACATACAT
>CAZIHC010000356.1:0-2407 GCA_964538605.1 uncultured Herbinix sp.
GTTGTCAATTTTTTATTTCATTTTACTGTTGCATTTAATTTTACAACGAACCAATAATAATTTAATTATACCAGATTTTCAAAATTTTCTTTCCAATAGAAATTTTTATGGTATAATTAATGGAGCATTTATTGTTAAAAAATTTACATTATGAAAGGAATGATAATATGGCTTTAGTAACAACTAAAGAAATGTTTCGTAAAGCGTATGAAGGCGGTTATGCAATCGGAGCATTCAATGTTAATAACATGGAAATAATTCAGGCTATAACAGAGGCTGCGAAAGAAGAGAATGCTCCAGTAATTCTGCAGGTATCTGCAGGTGCAAGAAAATATGCTAAGCATGATTATCTTGTAAAACTTGTTGAAGCTGCATTACTGGATACCGATATTCCTATAGCTTTGCATCTGGATCACGGTGAGGACTTTGAAATTTGCAAAGCTTGTATTGACGGCGGCTTTACTTCCGTTATGATTGACGGTTCCAAGCACAGCTTTGAAGACAATATCGCACTGACCAAAAAGGTAGTTGAGTACGCTCATGAGCGTGGAGTTGTTGTAGAAGGCGAATTGGGCCGCCTGGCAGGTATTGAAGATGATGTAAATGTAAGTGCTGAAGATGCATTATTCACAAGACCTGATGAAGTTGAAGAATTTGTTGCCCGTACCGGTGTAGACTCTCTTGCTATAGCCATCGGTACAAGCCACGGCGCGTTCAAATTCAAACCCGGTCAAAAGCCTCAACTGCGTTTTGATATATTAGAGGAAATCCAAAGAAGACTTCCTAACTTCCCTATCGTATTACACGGAGCTTCATCAGTATCACAGGAATATGTTGATATTATTAATAAAAACGGCGGGAAATTAGACGATGCAATCGGTATTCCTGAGGATATGTTAAGACAGGCTGCCAGCATGGCCGTATGTAAGATCAATATTGACTCCGACTTAAGACTTGCTTTTACAGCAGGGGTCAGAGAATATATAATGAACAATCCTGCAGATTTCGATCCCAGAAAATATCTTGCTAAGGGCAGAGAATATGTAAAAGCCCTGGTTAAGCATAAGATTATAAATGTTCTTGGATGCTCAGGCGCTGCAAAATAAGCCTGGCTAAGTGTTGATCAATTGCTGATCAAATATTAAACAGAAAATAATTAAAATAGGGCTTAGGTAAACCGGATGCGGATTTACTTAAGCCCTTTATCTTGTCTGCCGCTTATACTATGTATTATTCCTTCTTTATTAAATCTTCGAGTTGTTCCGGATGCAAAGGAGGAGCAAAGACATATCCCTGAACATAATCGCATTTTTTCTCACGAAGCAAGGCTAATTGATCTTCGTTTTCGACTCCTTCCGCCACTACTTTAATCTGTAAATTATGAGCAAGACTTATAATTAATTCAGCAATATGAGCATCTTTCTTGCTGGTACATATATGATCTATAAATGACTTGTCTATTTTTAATGTATTGATAGGCATTCTTGTAAGGTAATTTAAGGATGAGTAACCGGTACCGAAATCATCCAGAGATATTTTTAAACCCATCTTTTGAAGATCATTCAATAATTTTGTGGCATCCGTTATGGAAGATACCAATGTGCTTTCGGTGATTTCAAGTACCAAATATTCAGGCGGGAGTCCCGTTTCCTCCAATATTTCCGAAAGTGATTCGACAAATCCCGGATGGTTTATTTGAACGGAAGATATATTAACCGATACAAATTTCGGAGGAACACCATGGTCAATTAATTTTTTATTAAATTTACAAACCTCTTTTATAAGCCAGTTGCTCAGTTCAATTATAAGGCCGCTTTCTTCTGCAACCGGAATAAACTCATCGGGAGATAAAGGACCGAGGCGGTCGCTTCTTATCCGCATGAGCGCTTCAAATCCTATAATAGAATTGGTTTTAAGTTCATATTGAGGCTGATACTGAACATAAATTTCATTATTGTCTATAGCATTTCGCAAGACTTCAATAATGCTGATATTACGGTTTAGTTCATCTTCCATACTGGAATCAAACAAAGTATATCTGTTTTTGCCGGCTTCTTTGGATTTATACATGGCAATATCGGCATTCTTTATTAATGTGTTGGGTGAAAGACCGTTATCGGGATAAATGGCAATGCCTATGCTCAATGATATATAAACCGTTTCACCGTCCAAATCGATCGGTTCCCTGAAACGTTCTATTATATTTGAAGCATAATTTATGGCATCATTCTTTGAGGATATGTTTTCCTTAAAAACAAGAAATTCATCCCCTCCGGTTCTGGCCAACATGCCGTTATCACCGATAGATGTCAATATTTTTGCTGTATGTATAAGAAGGGAATCGCCGTATTCATGTCCGAGAGTATCATTTATAGTTTTAAAATTGTCAAGATCTATAAAAAATATG
>CAZIHC010000357.1:0-2394 GCA_964538605.1 uncultured Herbinix sp.
TTGTCGCCACAGCTACATTAAAAATCAATATTAAATCACAAAGTATAAAATACTTAGAAATTCAATAAATAACCTTGTTATAAACGACCGACATAAATACGGTAAAATTAACATATATATAATCTGATACAGCCTTATACATAAATAAAATATATTAAAAATTCTAAATGCAACTTTTTAGATCATAAAACAGTATACTATTCAAATAATACCATTATAAATGAACCTCAAATAAATTGCCTATACAATCAGCTATAAATATGCAAATAAAAAGCCGAATGGTTTTTAAAGATTAATTATTTATGAAACCATTCGGCAAAATTATATCTTATCTTTTTTACTTAAGCTATTTAAAAATTATAAATTTTGATTTTCAACGAAACTTATCTCATACCCTTATCATAAGGAATACCTTCGGCCTTAGGCGCGCGGGACCGTTTTGAGGTAAAGGCCAGTACTATCATTGTGGCTATATACGGAAGCATCTTATAATAATCCTGGCTTATGTTTAAGGATTTCAGGAAAGGTATCAATGCAACCGAATATGCCAGGGTTCTTAAGAAAGCAAAGAACAGGGCGGCAAACATGATTTGAATCGGCTTCCACTGTCCGAAAATCAAAACCGCCAGAGCCAGGAAACCAAAACCTGCCACTCCGGTATGGCCGTTGGTATTTCCGTCAGTAACACCTACAGCGTAGAAGAAACCTCCTATACCGCCAAGAATACCGGAAATTGCTACACCGGCATAACGCATGCGATGTACATTAATACCCACCGAATCTGCCGCATGAGGATGTTCACCGCAGGCTCTAAGTCTAAGCCCAAACCTGGTCTTATAAAATACAATGGTAGCTATTATAAGAATTAAGCCTCCGATGTATATACTCAAATAAGTATTTTGGAAGAAAAGTTTTCCGATAACGGGAATATTACTGAGTCCTTTTACTTCCCTGATGTAAAATCTGGTTTTGGTCGTAACACCGTCAGACATAAAGAACATTTTTGAAAATAACAGGATTACAGCGGGAACCAGCATATTTAAAGCCGTACCGACAATGGTCTGGTCCGCTTTCATATTTATGGCAGCCCAGGATAAAAGCAGGGAATATATTAAACCTGCCAAAGCAGCTACCAGCATTGCCAAAAGGAATATAACCTGTGCAGGAATGGGGTTTTTTTCAATGAAGTAAACAAATAAGCAACCTATATATGCTCCGAAAAGCATTATACCTTCAAGAGCTATATTAATTACACCGCTTCGCTCAGAAAACATACCGCCAAGAGCTACTAACAGCAAGGCTACAGCTACAGGAAGGGTGTTTTGAACAAGATAATATACTATATCCATACCTACACCTCCTTTTCCTCATTATTATTAGAATCATTATTTATATTTTCGTTTGATTCGTTATCGGTATCATTTTTCTCATAAATTTCTGAAGCAGTATTTTTGCTGTTATCGGGTATATCTACCGATGCTTTTAAATTTGATTTCCCTTCATCAGCCGGATCTATGAGAGAACTGTGAGGAGTCTCTCCTGCTTTTTCGGATTCCAGCTTTTTATGATGCATTCTGGTAAAGATTTTACCGATTGCATTCTTCATAATAAGTGAAAATGCCGAGAAATAAATAATTATTGATATAACAACGTCTATGATTTCCGGCTTAAATCCGAGAATACTTGTCTGGCTTCCGCCCCTTTGAATATGTGAAATAAAGATTGATGAGAATATAACACCTATAGGACTGGAATTACCTAGCAAAGCAACCGCAATACCGTTAAAACCGTTGGCGGCTATAACGTTAATAGGTTCATATGTCTGGCTGCTTCCGGCAATAGTGGAAGGAGCCAGGATAGCAAATGCTCCGCCAAGGCCTGCCAAACCTCCTGCAATAATCATAGTAAGAATAATATTTTTTGTACCGTTCATCCCGGCATATTTGCTGGCATGTTTGTTGTACCCGGATGCTTTCAGCTCATAACCGAAAATGGTCATGTGTAATATCACAAACAGCAATATTGCAAGGCATATTGCGATAATAATTGATATGTTAACGCTTGAATTTTTTACTCCCAAGGACGGAAGCTGGGCTGATGCGGGAAGATACGCTGTTCTTGTTGTAGTAGGAACATACATTTTTGCACTGCTTTTTATAAGCATATCTACCAGATAGGTTCCTATATAGTTAAACATAATTGAGGTTATAACTTCGTTTACGTTAAGTAATGCTTTAAATACACCCGGTATCATACCCCAGAGCATACCACCTATAAGGCCAGCAAGAACACATACCAACCAATGGATACCTTTCGGAAGATCCAAATAGAAACCTGCAAGCAGGGCAAAAAACATTCCCATAGTATACTGGCCGGATGCACCTATATTAAAAA
>CAZIHC010000358.1:0-2380 GCA_964538605.1 uncultured Herbinix sp.
TCACAGGAAGAGCTTATTAATCTCATACAGGAACTTAACCAAAGGCCGGATGTCAACGGTATATTGGTTCAGCTTCCCCTGCCGAAACATATAGATGAAGATACAATAATAAAAACCATTTCTCCCGAAAAAGATGTGGACGGTTTTCATCCTTTGAATGTGGGCAGATTAAGCTTAGGCCAAAAAGGATTGGTTTCCTGTACCCCCGCGGGAGTCATTCAGCTTTTAAAGCGTTATAACATACCTATTGAAGGTAAAGAATGTGTAATAGTAGGAAGAAGCAATATAGTCGGAAAACCGATGGCAATGCTTATGCTTAAAGAAAATGCCACAGTCACAATATGCCATTCAAAAACAAAAAATCTGGCTGAAGTAACAAAAAGAGCCGATATCTTAATTGTAGCCATGGGTAAGCCTAAATTCATAACCGGGGATTATGTAAAAGATGGAGCAGTTGTTATAGATGTGGGCATACATCGAAACGATAATAACAAGATTTGCGGAGACGTAGACTTTGATGATGTGGTAGACAAGGTAAGCGCCATTACCCCTGTTCCCGGTGGTGTCGGCCCTATGACTATTGCAATGTTAATGTATAATTGCGTTGAAACAGCTATGAATTATTAATCCCTTGTAATAGTTTTATTATGTGCTAAAATATTAATGATAAATATACTTAATAATAATTCAGAAGAATAGAAGATGGAGATATTATGGACATATTTTTTGTATCTTTAGGTTGTGACAAAAATCTGGTTGACAGCGAAAACATGATAGGAATCCTTAAAAGTCACGGATATACTATAACCGATAATGAAGAACTGGCAGATATTATAATAGTAAATACCTGCTGCTTTATTAACGATGCCAAGGAAGAAAGCATTCAGACCATACTGGAAATGGCCCAGTATAAAAAATACGGAAATTTAAAAGCATTAATAGTTACAGGATGTCTGGCACAAAGATATAAGGACGAAATTCTAAAAGAAATCCCGGAAGTTGATGCGCTTCTGGGAACTACTGCTTTTACCGAAATACTGACTGTTGTTGACGAAGTAATGAAAGGCAAGAAACCTACATACTTTACCGACTTAAAAGAACTGCCCAAAAGCGACTCAAAAAGAGTCTTATCTGCCGGCAGTTACTATTCGTATTTAAAAATTGCCGAAGGCTGCAATAAGCATTGCACTTATTGCATTATACCAAAGGTAAGGGGAAATTACAGAAGCAGACCCTTGGAAGAACTGATAGAAGAAGCTTCCTATCTGGCATCAATGGGAGTTAAAGAACTGATATTGGTTGCTCAGGAAACGACTCTGTATGGAGTCGATCTTTACGGTAAAAAAACTTTACCGGAACTTTTAAAAAACCTTTGCAAAATTGAGGGTATTGAATGGATAAGACTATTATATTGCTATCCCGAAGAAATTACAAAAGAGCTGATTGATACCATAAAAAGCGAGCCAAAAATCTGCAAATATCTGGACATACCTATCCAGCACTGTTCAGACAGAATTTTAAAACTGATGGGAAGAAGAACATCCAAAGCCGATATCATAAATATTGTAAACCGCTTAAGGGAAGAAATTCCGGGTATTGTTCTTCGCACCACACTTATAACGGGATTTCCTACCGAAACAGACGAAGAACACGAGGAATTGATGGATTTTATCGAGAATCTTAAATTCGACCGTTTGGGAGTCTTTACTTACTCCAGGGAAGAAGATACACCGGCAGCTTTATTAAAACCCCAAATTAAAGCTTCCGTAAAGAAAAAAAGACAGAAAGAATTAATGAAACTTCAGCAATCCATCGTATTTGAGGCAAGTTCAAAACATATAGGAAAAACCTTTGATGTTATAATAGAAGGAAGAATTGTTGACAAAGACAACGTATATGTGGGAAGGACCTATATGGATGCCCCGCAGGTGGATGGTTACATCTTTGTAAACTCCGACAGAGAGCTTATTTCCGGTGAAATCGTCAAAGCCAAGGTTACCGGGGCAAATGATTATGATTTGATTGGAGAAATAGTGAAAGGAAGTGCTGGTTATGAATTTGCCGAATAAATTAACGATTATACGGGTAATGATGATTCCTTTATATCTTATCTTTATGCTTATTCCTCAGATTCCTTACGGCAGAATAATAGCCGGAATCATCTTTACCGTTGCGGCCGTTACGGATGCCCTGGACGGTTACATTGCCAGAAAGAATAATCTTATAACCAATTTCGGAAAGTTCATGGATCCTTTGGCCGATAAAATATTGGTCTGCTCCGCACTTATATGCTTTGTCGACCTTGACCTTATGCCCGGTTGGATTGCAATCATTATTATTGCCAGAGAATTTATTGTCAGCGGTTTTAGGCTTATCGCCT
>CAZIHC010000359.1:0-2376 GCA_964538605.1 uncultured Herbinix sp.
GGTAAAAGGAGCTTCTTCGGGATATTCGCCGGTATAGTTATCGTCAAAGTAAACCAAATCCGGTTTTCTTCTCTTTAATTCTGCAATTACCAGGCCCATCTGGGTTCCCCAGTCGCCCAGGTGAACATCTCCGATAACCTCATTTCCCATAAACCTGAAAATGCGTTTTAAACTTTCACCGATTACCGCAGAACGCATATGGCCTACATGAAGGGGTTTTGCAATATTCGGACCACCGTAATCGATAATGATTTTCTTCGGGTTAGGGTCTTTTTCGCATCCAAAATCCTTTTCATTGCGCATACCGTTCAAATATCCGGCAAGAAATTCATCGCTTAATGTTATATTTATAAATCCAGGTGCAATAGCAGTTATATCTTTATAACGGGCATTTTCTTTAAGAATATCTGCAATTTCCTGAGCTATTATAATCGGTGCTTTTTTATATGCCTTTGCTGCCTGCAGTGCCCCGTTACACTGAAATTGGCACAAATCAGGCCTGTTAGACAGAGTAACAAATCCATATTTCTCCTCATATCCTTTCGAAGCAAACGCCTGTTTTACGTCTTCTGATATTAAGTCGACTATTTTCTTCATAGCAACCTCCAACTATTTTAACTTAAACAATACTTTAACATAGGAAATCTCAAATGTCATCTTATTTTTTATATAAAAATCTATTATACTTAACAATGCGAAATTGTATATATTTGCATACTAAAACAAAGCATTTTGAACTAATTAATTATTTTGTCTTATTTTTATAATAAAAAAAAGAATATTTTCAAATAAAGACTATTTTTTTATAAAATTTGTTGTATATTATACATATATGGATTTTTCATGTAATAGGTGTAAACAAACTCCAGTTCTTATATTTACCCTATTATACAATAAATTTGATAACAATCAATGAACGAAAGGAGAAACATCATGTTCGGGCTTTACTTTGGGGAATACTTGTTGGAGAAAAATAAGATTTCTCATGCACAACTGGAAGCAATAATGAAGGAACAAACTTCTCGTGCAAAACTTGGGGTTATAGCTGTAGCAGAAAAACTGTTGACGCCCAAACAAGCTGAAGAGCTCAACGAGATTCAAAAGAAAAAAGACAGCCGCTTTGGTGACATAGCTATCGAAAAAGGTTATTTGCTGGCAGAAGAAGTAAATTATTTGCTTACACTACAAGAGAACCCTTATTTGAAATTTATACAGTCTCTTATAGACATGAATATTATGAACCTGAATGAAATTGAAGCTTGTATCGAGGAATTTAAAAAGGATTATGGCCTAACCGATTCGGAACTTAATGCCTTAAAATCCGGTGATATAGACCAGATTATCCCTGTGTTTATAGATAGTAATATCCCTTTCGCTGATTGCATAGCTTTGGTGATTCGCAACATTATCCGCTTCATAAATAATAATATTATGTTGAAAAAATATTATACGGTAAATAAATATTACTTTCCTTCCGTGGCATATCAACAGCTTGTAGGAAGCCATGATTTGTTTGTAGGTTTGGCAGGCGATGATGAAGCACTGATTAATATAGCAAGTCCGTTTGCCAAAGAGGAATTTGAAGTTATGAATGAGGAAGCATTTGACTCGGTATGCGAATTTTTAAATGTCAGCAACGGATTATACGCCTCCAAAATAATAACAGATGATATACATATCGATATGACACCCCCGCAATTCGATAAAAACAAAACCATAGAATCTGACGGTGATATTTACGTAGTTCCTATAATAATTAACGGAAAGCAAACTGACTTATTGGTCGTTGTAGATAAAAAGGTTGAAATATATTAGGAGGGTATTAAAATGGCAAAAATTCTTATCGTTGATGATTCCATTACTTCAAGAAAAATTTTGAAAAATATTCTTGTTGAAAACGGCCATGAAGTTATTGGTGAAGCCATAAACGGTAAAGATGCCGTAAGCAAATTTAAAGAACTGCAACCCGACATTATAACAATGGACATAACAATGCCTGTTATGGACGGATTGGAAGCCTTAAAAGAAATAAGAGAAATAGATAAAAATGCCAAGGTTATAATGGTAACTGCAGCAGGCCAAAAATCCAAAATGGTAGATGCATTAAAATACGGTGCCGCAGAATTTCTGACCAAACCTTTTGAAGCAGAACAGATAATAGAGATAATAAACAGGGTACAATAATCAAAAGCTAAAAGGGTATACCGTTATAACCTTAAGGCCATATCGGTATACCCAATTTATACGAAACTTTATTTATATCTTAATAATCCTGCTTAACCGGCATAATTATAGCTGCTGCAATGTAAAGAATGATGCCGGCACCTCCGGACAGTGAGAATAATACCCATAGTAATCTGACTATAGTAGGATCTA
>CAZIHC010000360.1:0-2359 GCA_964538605.1 uncultured Herbinix sp.
CAAGATATATGGTATTTTATAGCCGGCAAAATATATTCTTCCGCATAAATCACTGTAATTGCCGATGTGCCGCATAACAATAAAGCCAAAGTATTTTGATATTTTGTGCCTTTTTCAATAAAAGCCAGAAGGCTTGCTGCTTTTTTATCACCTTTATCTGCTTTCTTTCTTATGCTGCTTTCGTTTACATTTTCCAGTGCAGCTTTCATACAGGATATGATAGCCATAACAAGAATAAGCAGAATAACAGTCGAAATCCCCCATAAAGGACTGTCGCTATCCATTGTAAAAATAATCCCTTCCTTCTTAAATTAAAATAATATATTTTTAAAATATGTATCCAGTGAAAGACTAATAATCAGTGCCTTGTCAATTTTCTTCAATACCTCCTTATCCAAATGACATACTTTTTCCTTTAATCTTGATTTGTCTATAGTTCTTACCTGTTCAAGCAAAATAACAGAATCTTTAACGATACCATATTTATCGGCAGCCAGTTCCACATGGGTCGGAAGCTTGGCCTTATTCATCTTTGATGTTATTGCCGCACATATCACCGTCGGACTGTGCTTATTGCCCGTATCATTTTGGACTATCAATACCGGCCGGATACCTCCCTGCTCAGATCCTATAACCGGTCTTAAATCGGCATAGAAGATATCTCCTCTTTTAATTACCACTTTACTCACACTCCATTGCAAGCTTTTACTCTTATTATTGCCAGTTTCGTCGTGAGTATTCCATAAAGTGATATCTTTTTTATTCAATATGTAATATTTTAAATCTACAATTGAATAAAAAGTTTACCGATTACTTACTTTCTTCCTGGCTAAGAAAAACTCTGGGAATTCTTTTGCCGACGGTGCAAACCATTTCATACGGGAAGGAATGAGACCATAAAGCCAGTGTTTTCGCACTGATTACACAATCCCCGTCCTTTCCCAGTAAAGTTACGGTATCACCCTGGGTCACATCTTCTATATCTGTTACATCAACCATAAAATAATCCATACATATTCTTCCGATAATCGGCGCATATTTGCCGCGGATTATAACCTTTCCTACATTAGAAAGGTTTCTGGAATAGCCGTCTGCGTACCCCACCGGAATTGTAGCAACCTTTGTTTTTCTTTTGGTTATGTATGTAGAGCCGTAACTGATACCGGTACCTGAAGGAACTTCCTTAATATATACCACATGACTTTTTAATTCCATAGCAGGTATCAGATTTGCAAATGAATGGTTGACATACTCGGAAGGATATAATCCGTATGTTACTATTCCGCATCTGACCATTTCATACTGGGCATTAGGAAATTCGATAACACCTGCGCTGTTAGCCATATGCCGAATCGGAATATGTATGCCTTCATTTTCCAGCTGCCTGTAAAAATCATTAAATCTCCTGATTTGGTCGTTTACACTGCTTTTATCTTTTTCATCCGCATTGGCAAAATGAGAAAAAATTCCTTCTATATATAAACCTTTAAGGGTTGATATCTTTTTTATTTCCGTAATGCTTTCCTGTGAATCAGAAAAGCCAAGCCTAGACATGCCTGTGTCTACTTTTATATGAATTTTTGCGGTCTTTCCCTGTTTTATAGCTTCTTTTGACAGTTCTTGTGCCATTTCATACTGATAAACAGTCTGTATGACATCATAGGATACAACGAGATCAAATTGCTCTTTGGGGGTAAATCCCAGTATTAAAATAGGCTTTGTTATACCCGCCTTTCTAAGCTCAACTGCTTCTTCAATGATGGCAACTCCGAAGGCATCTGCCAGACCGTTTTCCAGCGCCTTTGAAACGGCGACAGCTCCGTGACCGTAAGCATCAGCCTTTACTATAACCATAAGTTTTGTATCTTTTTTTAGATGTCTTCTTATCTCATTTATATTGGAACGTATTGCATCAAGATTTATATTAACCTGCGCCCTGTAATAATCACACCTATCCAATTAACCTTCACCTAGTTTCTAAAATTGTATTTTGCTTATCATGCAGTATTTCTCCAATGGCATCGGCAATATCTCCCGCCATTACTGAATAAACACTTGATTTTTGGGCAGCCAATTCACCTGCCAACCCATGCATATATACGGCAAGGCAAGCCGCTTCATAAGCATCAAGCCCCTGTGCCGTAAGGGCCGCAATTATTCCCGTAAGCACATCACCGCTTCCTGCGGTAGCCATTCCGTTATTGCCTGAAATATTTATATATTTACCGCCGGGTCCCATTACAATTGTTCTGGCATTTTTTAAGACATATATTAATTTACTATTATAAAAATATTGATTTGCAATGTCAATTATATTATCTGTTATCTCGTATGCCGTCTTCTGCTTGAAAAAAAAAAA
>CAZIHC010000361.1:0-2359 GCA_964538605.1 uncultured Herbinix sp.
ATGCTTCAAAGGGCATGGTGACCTGGGCGAAGGAAAATATGGTCTCTTCCAGTTTGGCAGACCGGCCGGTCCGATTTATTGTGGATGATGTTGTAAAATTTGTTAAGAGAGAAAAACGTAGAGGAAGAGAGTATGACGCTGTTATTATGGATCCGCCTTCTTACGGCAGAGGTCCTAAGGGAGAGGTATGGAAGATAGAAGAATCGATCCATCCTCTTATAAAACTTTGTGTAAAAGTGTTGAGCGATGATCCGCTGTTTTTCCTTATTAATTCCTATACCACCGGATTGCAGGCAGGCGTGCTGGCCTATATGATTTCGGAGGAAATCGGGAAAAAGTTTAAAGGCATTGTAACTGCCGACGAAATAGGGCTGCCGGTATCAGGCAACGGGCTGGTCCTTCCCAGCGGAGCTTCGGGAAGATGGGAAAAAGGCCTGTAGTATATTCCGGTAAAAAACCTGCTGCCAAATATAAATAAAAATACTAATAAAAGGCAATAATAGTATGGAATTAGACCGTATGTAAAAGCAGGGAGTGATAACAGACAAAAATTTGTAAAAATCTTGGGTTAACTGAAAAAAAGTGCTTGCAAATAGCATTTGCGTAGTGTATAATATCAACTGTTGTGACGTTGATAGCGTTGATGCGTAAGGTTGCTACTGGATTGCAGTAGGTTTTTACGCGGAGCGAATGTCAAGTTATAAAACTGGCGACAAGTCACTGTACAATAAATGTTCTGCCTATGGCAGATAAAACGTGTGAATAACTCACTAGCATAAGCATCCGGAACATACGATTATAGGCGTTTTTGACAGCAATAATTGTATAATCTTAGCGAGCCGGATTATACGTATGGTAATTGAAGATACACACGGATGAGTGTACAGTCACCACTTGTCGTACTGAATTAAAGTGCGAAAAGGAGGCGGCTTTTTTTATGGCAAATCAAATAATGAGAATCACACTGAAGGCATACGATCATCAGCTTATCGATCAATCTGCCGGAAAAATTATTGAAACTGTGAAGAAGACAGGATCAAAGGTAAGCGGACCTGTTCCTTTGCCCACAAAAAAAGAAGTGATTACAATTCTTAGGGCAGTACACAAGTATAAGGATTCCAGAGAGCAGTTTGAGCAGAGAACTCATAAGAGACTGATTGACATCATTGCACCTACTCAGAAGACCGTTGATGCATTGTCAAGACTGGAGATGCCTGCAGGTGTATATATTGACATCAAGATGAAGACCAAATAATAGGAAATCGGATTGAATATTTAATTTTATTAAACCAGATCGAAAAAAATATTAGGGTTTATAGTTTATTATAGACCATCTAGTATGATTGCGATGCGTGTCGCAATCCGCTGTAGATTAAACAGGAGGTTAAGAAATGAAGAAGGCGATTTTAACTACAAAAATCGGAATGACTCAGGTTTTCGGCGAAAACGGTGAATTAGTTCCGGTAACCGTACTTCAGGCCGGTCCCGTATATGTAACACAAATTAAAACGGTAGAAAATGACGGCTATAATGCAATTCAGGTTGCTTATGGAGATATCAGAGAGTCTCTGGTTAACAAACCGTTAAAAGGACATTTCGCTAAAGCCGGAGTAAAAGTAAAGAGATTTTTAAAGGAATTCAGATTAGATAATGTGGCCGATTATAAGGTAGGTCAGGAAATCAAGGCTGATATTTTTGCGGCCGGAGACAGAGTCGATGCTACCGCTAAATCAAAAGGTAAGGGATTCCAAGGCGGTATCAAGAGACACGGATTACACAGAGGACCTATGGCTCACGGTTCCAAATATCATAGACATGCCGGTTCCAACGGTGCCAACACCAGCCCGGGCCGTGTATTTAAAGGCAAGAAGATGCCCGGACATATGGGTAACGTTAAAGTTACTATCCAGAACCTTGAGGTTGTTAGGGTTGATGCAGACAAGAATCTTATCCTTGTAAAAGGTGCGGTTCCTGGACCCAAGAAAGCCTTAGTTATACTGAAGGAATCGGTAAAAGCTAACTAGAGCTGAAGAAAGGAGGAACGTAAATCATGGCAAATGTAGCAGTTTATAATATCGAAGGCAAACAGGTAGATACAATTGAACTTAACGATGCAGTCTTCGGAGTGGAAATAAATGAACATTTGGTTCATATGGCTGTTGTAAGCCAATTAGCCAATAAACGTCAGGGAACACAAAGTGCCAAAACCCGTGCCGAAGTTAGCGGTGGCGGCAAAAAACCTTGGAGACAGAAAGGAACCGGACATGCAAGACAGGGTTCAATCAGGGCTCCTCAATGGAAAGGCGGCGGCGTAGTATTTGCACCGAAGCCCAGAGATTATTCATTTAAGATGAATAAG
>CAZIHC010000362.1:0-2347 GCA_964538605.1 uncultured Herbinix sp.
TTAATATATTTAAAATCAAAAAACATCTATGTCCATTATGACATACTATTAATATTATAGTCATAATGCCAATATTAGTCTATATAAGTACTGCCCTGTCAAAAATTATTCCTATCTTATCTAAATTCTTTATGTAACTAATAATTCAAAGTATCCCTTTAAACCTATTAAGAATAGGGACATATAATTTTAATAACATTAATTACCCTTGCAAGACACATCTTAAATAATAATTTATAATTTTAAATATCAAATTAAAAACCCTTAAGAACCTGATTAAACAGCACTCCAATCGTCAGATTTGGTCTGATTTATTGGGGCCACAATGATCGCAGGATTCTTAAGGGTTTTTATAATTATTATTATTTTTTTGCAACTCCGAGGTTTTCTAACAGTTCCAGATTTTTTGATATCAGTTCACATCTCTGTTTTACACAGTCTGCGGAACGGAGCGGATCTTCCGGCGTATTGAAGGTATAATCTACAAGCTTTTCAATCGTTGTTGATGCCACATGTATCCTTGTATCGGATGATGCGTAATATATGTATACCTCCCCGTTTTCTTCAACGATGGCACCGTTAGTAAACACCACATTGGATACGTCGCCTACCCGCTCACTGCCTAAAGGTGCTATAAAATATCCGGAAGGCTCGGCAATAACTTTTGTCGGATCATTAAGATCAGTCGAAAATACATATATGACATACCGTAAACCGGCAGCTGTGTTTTTACGCCGTGGGCTATATGAATCCATCCTTTTTCTGTTTTAATGGGTACAGCTCCGGCACCGTTTTTTGCCTCAGTAATGTTATGGTATTTTCTTCTGCTTGTTATGATTTCTTCTTCAATAACCGCATTGGTTATATCGTTACAAAAGCCCACTCCTATACCTCCTCCGGAGCCGGCTTCTATAAAGCTAAAACCAGCCATTCTTCATTATATTCAATTTTATTGGAAATAAGTGCTTTATAATAACCCAAATACCGGTCCAAAATGCTCTTTGTAGCAAAGATATTTCCTACAAAACCGATTTCTCTGTGGCCCATGGAAATTACATAATTGGTTATTGTATATGCACCATAAAAATTGTCACTGGTAATTGAATCTACATCCAGCTGATCATCGTAAAAATCCAAAAAGACCAAAGGAATATCGATATTTTTAATCATCTGTAAATACCCGGTATTCATCTGTCCCAATATGATAACCCCGTCAACCTTATTTTCGGCTATCATATTGGGCATCTTAAGTTCCTTTTCGTCCTTATGAGAAACAATATCCATTATAGCAAAATAATCAACTTTCGACATGGATTATACCAGGTTATGAAACATCTTCAGATAAAAAGCATCCATATCATCTTATATAACGCTCTGCTATAATTACACCTACATTATAGGTTTTTCCCTCTTTCATTCCCTTAGCAATGGAATTATATCTATACCCCAACTGCTTTGCTGTTTCTTTTATCTTATCCCTAAGCTCGAGACTGACCCCCTCTTTATCGGAAAGAGCCTTTGATACTGTAACGGTACTCACATTAAGCATCCGGGATATATCTTTCATTGTAACATTTTTCATCAGTAAAAATCCTCCTTTGAAAATAATTCTAAAATACGTTAGAATTATTTTCAATTTATGAATAACTTAAATAATTACGTAAAATATTATATATTCCTGCTAAAAATAAAGTTATTCAACTGATTTAAGGGACTCGGCCATATTAATTCTTTCTATTTTTTTCATCAGTATCAGATTTACCAGAAGTGTAATCATAAATGTTACCAGAACCGAAATAAGATAGCTGGAACCGAATATCTGCACTTTAAAAGATACTGCTTCCACCTTTATTTGTTGCATGATAAATCCGTGAAGAAGCTTGCCAAGTCCCAGCCCCAGCATGGTTCCTATAAGGGTCAGTATAATTGTTTCCCTGTAGACATAAGCTTTTGTTTCCCTTGAGTAAAAACCTAAAACCTTTATAGTTGCAATCTCCCTGTTTCTCTCTGTAATATTTATATTGTTCAGATTATAGATAACTACAAAGCCCAGGGCACCGGCACATATAATAACAAGCCATATGATATAGTCCATGCTTTTCATCATATTATTTACCATGGTTCTCATGTCATTAAGTACCGATACATTTATGACATTTTCGGCTTTAGACAAGGATGCAGATACCGAATATATATCCTCTTTATCCGTAGACGCATAAGCGGTATCATAATCCGCTTCCTTGTTAAACAATGCTTCGTATGTTTCCCCTGTCATGAACAGATAATTATACAGGTAGTTCTCAAATATGAATTCAATTTCTATATCTACATATTCTGTTTCTTTTAC